>JAAFGW010000104.1 GCA_010365175.1 Sulfuriferula multivorans
CTCACGAGCCTTTCAATTACCCACAAATTACTTGTAAACCCTCAGCAGTTCTGTTAACTTTTTTGTATGAGGAATTCGATCGCAATCAGATGACGACGAGGGAGATGCCAAGCGCTTCCGGGTCTCGTCGCCTGGTGTCCCATGAGCAGGAGCAGACATGGATGGACAAAGAAAATGCCGCCTGTAATTTCCGGGACGAGCGCCTCAAGAAGCGTTTTCGGCTATTGCTTGAGCAGTTCTGGACAAACATCGGGCAGACCATTCCGTTTGCCTGTCAGGATTGGGCAAATACGAAAGCAGCCTACCGATTTTTTGCCAACGATAAGGTCAGCGAACAAGACATTTTGGGTGGGCATTTTCAGGCGACGAGTGAACGCTTCGCCGATTCAGACGGGCCAATACTGATCCTTCAAGACACAACGACGTTTTCCTATCAGCGGGAGCAACCAGAACGCATCGGATTCACTGGAAAAAGTGGTACTCGCAAAGTCGATGGGCGCAACAGACCGCTGACTCAATGCAGCATTCTCATGCATTCGAGCCTGGCCATCACCACGGAGGGCGTGCCTCTTGGCCTTGCAGCGATCAAGTTCTGGACCCGCAAGAAATTCAAAGGCTGTAACGCACTCAAGAAAAAAATCAATCCGACGCGGGTACCGATAGAGGAGAAGGAAAGCTATCGCTGGCTAGAAAACTTGAAGCAATCGACGGCACTTTTCAGTGATCCGCAGCGTTGCGTTCACATCGGCGACCGTGAGAGCGACATCTATGAACTGTTCTGTACTGCGCAAGATGTCGGTACGCATTTCCTTGTCCGCACATGCGTCGATCGTTTGGCCGGCGATGGCGCTCACACGGTCGCCGACGAAATGGACGAGGTGCGATTGAAAGGACTGCACCGTGTTCAGACTTCAGATCAAAAAGGAAACGTCGTCGATGTCGTTCTGGAGATTCGCTATCGCCGTATCAAAGTCCGGCCCCCCATTGGCAAGCAGAGCCGGTATCCCGCTCTTTCCTTGACGGTCATCCACGCGCGTGAACGCGGTGCGCCAGCCAATCGGAAGCCTATCGAGTGGAAGCTCATCACCGATTTGTCAGTCACTTCCCGGCGCGAAGCGATTGAAAAACTCGACTGGTATGCCCTGCGCTGGAAAATCGAGACGTTTCATAAAATTCTGAAGTCCGGATGCCGAGCCGAAGAGTCCCGATTACGCACAGCGGATCGACTCGCCAACCTGATCTCCGTTTTTTGCATCATTAGTTGGCGACTGTTCTGGCTCACCATGATTAACCGGACATGCCCCGATGCCAAGCCAACAGTAGCACTGACCAATGTCGAAATTGAACTGCTCAACTGTTTGGTAAAAGACAGTAAGCGGGCCCGTAAGCTGCCACCACTGTCGCGCTATCTTGAAAAAATTGCCCAACTGGGCGGCTCGCAAGGGCTAATGATTCACCGCCAGGGAACATTGTTATGTGGCGAGGCATGCGTCGGCTGGCAGATATGCAATTCGGTTTTAATCTTGCCTCAGAAAGATATGGGTAATTGAAAGGTTGCTGATGCGCTTACCCTTATTCATCCCCACTATTGGTTAAGCGCTTGCCCTCTCCGCGTGCGCTCATCGCGTCCAGATCCAGTTCCGTGTCGAGACGCTCTGCGAGTTCACCACCTAGTTGCCCCGCATCCCGCAGACAGTTGACGACATCGCGTTGCGCATCCAGCGCCTGTAACAGTATCCGATTGCAGTGGTGCGAGGTTCCGCCGACACCCGCTTCGGCAATGCCACGTGTACCTTCACCGACTTCCCTGATCAGGTTTTGCCGCGTCGCTTCGTCTAAACCCTTAGTTGTGCCGTTTGCTCCGCGAATCACCGCAACTCCGGCCCGCAGAGCTTTCAAGCGAGCGTGACGCTCCTCTCGTTTTTCGCGTTCCGGGTCGCCGGCTTTTAGCCACTGCACGAGCGGCATCAGCGTTGCACCCTGGACGATCAGTGTGACAATGATCACGACGAGAGTCAGGAAAACGATAGTATTGCGCGTCTGTTCGCTGCCGCCTAGGCTCAGCGGCAAGGCCAGTGCAAGCGCCAGCGAGACGACACCGCGCATGCCGGCCCAACCGAGCACGACCTGTTCGGCGGTCGACGATTTCGCCGCCTGGCTAACGCCTAGCGCGGCAAAAAGGCGCGGTACCAGCAGCATCCAGACAATGCGGACCGCCACGAGCGCGCCGGACAGGATAATCCCGGCGATGACAACTGCACGACTCGGCCAGTCGACCGCGATCTCTCCAATCAGCAATCCGAGCAGGAGAAACACCAGCGCCGTGCTGGCGTAACGCACGAAACTCCATACAGTGCGCGCCGCCAGACGCGCCACCGGCGACGACACGCAAAAACTCGACCAGCGCAACATGAACCCGAGCGTAACCACGGCCAGTACGCCCGAGAACCCAAACTGATCGGCGAGGTGGTAGGCCAGGTAAGGCGTGACCAACGAGATGCCGACTTCGAGCGGCACACTGTCTACGTATCGACGTACCAGCGCTGCCCCGCCACCGATTAACAGTCCGAATAAGATGCCAGTCGGCGTCTCTCGCAACAGCGACCAGAACACCTCGCCCCAGGCGAAGTGCCCGGAGACCAGTGCGTCTACCGCGATGCCGTAGGCGACGATCGCGACAGCGTCATTGACCAGTCCCTCGCCTTCGAGGATGACGACCAGCCGGTGCGGAAGACCTGTCTTGCTCGCAACGGACGTGGCCGCCACGGGATCCGGTGGCGCGATGATCGTCCCGAGGGCGAATGCGGCAGCCCAAGGCAATCCGACCAGCGCATGGCCGACGATGGCAGCGACACCCATGGTCGCGAGAACCAGTCCGACTGCGAGCAGCACAATCGGCAGGAGATTTCGGCCGAATGCCTGCAGCGGCAGCGCGTAGGCTGCGGTCATGAGTAGCGGTGGCAGAAAGGCGAACAGGACCAGGTCGGGCGGCATGCGCACCGGCGGCAGGGCCGGAACGAGATGCCAGACAGCGCCGCCCACGATACCCACCGCTGCGAATAGGACCGGCGCAGGGACGCTAATGCGCCGCGCAGCGAGCGCCGTGGCCAGGGCCAGTGACATAAGTACGAATGCGACATCGATGGTGTTCATCTGGATTGCATCCCTCAT
The DNA here is from genome assembly GCA_010365175.1 of Sulfuriferula multivorans. Taxonomy (GTDB): domain Bacteria; phylum Pseudomonadota; class Gammaproteobacteria; order Burkholderiales; family Thiobacillaceae; genus Thiobacillus. The sequence goes on from JAAFGW010000104.1 coordinate 3,172, forward strand.
ACCGCCACTGCATACGAAACGTCATGGCGAGGCTGGCAAGCTCATGCGCATGGCCAGACTGGCCATGATCCAGATGGTACCTGCCCCCATGATGACCATGAGCAGCGTCGAAAACAGGAGTAGAAGCAGATCCTCGCGCTTCTGCCGCCAGCCGATGTGCAGGAAAAAGCGGAAGTGAACCGCCATTTGCACCAACGCAATCGCGCCGATAAAGATCAGCAGCGACAAGCCACGCATCGCGCCCCAATGCACCACGGCGAATGGAACCAATGTCATTGCCAATGCTAGGGAGAAGCCCCAGACATAGGAGTAGAAATCCTTTCGCTCTTCCAGTTTTCGGCTTGCTGTTTCTTCGTCATCACGGAATTGGTCGATCATGTCAGTCCTTTGCCTTCAAGACGGCGATCCGCCGTTGCCACATTTCGGCAGTTTGTGGCTTGACGAATAGCGTTGTGACATCGAGGTGTGCGTCGATGATCGCCGCTTCGATTCGACCAATGCAGTGCTCGATCTGTGTCGTGTTTAACTCGTCGCAGAATTCGGCGCTCAAGGCTGCAATCACTTGATTTGGGCCCATCTGCACTGTCAAGACGCCGTTAACACTGCGGATGCCCGTATCGTTGCTGGCAATGCGCATAATCGATTCACGCACATGCGGCTGAGCCGCTTCGCCGATCAGCAATGCTTTCGTTTCGCGCGCCAGTAATATCGATGACGCTGCGAGCACGATGCTGATGCCGATAGACGCGATGCCATCGAGCTCGGGCATGTCCAGCACCAGCGCGCCCGTGATTCCCAGCGCTGCTACCAGCAGGCCGAGCAACGCGGCACCATCCTCGAACAGCACAATAAAAACACCCGGATCTTTGCTAGCGCGAAACGCGTCGAAGTAACCTTGTTTGCCTTTGGTCGCGCGAAATGCTTTGAGCGCCACCCACCACGATGCGCCTTCGCATAGAAATGAAACGGCCAACACAACGTAGTTAATGAGTGGATTCGTCATGGCTTCTGGATTACGCAGGTGCACAACGCCTTCATACAGCGACACACCCGCGCCGAGCGCGAATACGAGTAAGGTGACAATAAAACTCCAGAAATAGAGCTCGCGACCGTACCCAAAAGGATGGCTGTCGTCCGGACCCTTCGCTGCCCGTTTCATGCCGTACAAAAGTAACAGTTCATTAACCGTGTCGACGAGTGAATGCACCGCCTCGCTGAGCATGGCGGAGCTGCCGGTAGTCGCGGCAGCCGCAAATTTGATCAACGCTATTGCAAGGTTTCCCGCGAGCGCAGCGTAGACCACTTTTTTAGTGGCGCCCCTAGTTTGCATGGTCATCGCGCTGAAGCGCCAAGGCTAGTGCATGGCTCCAGACCTCGGAGTGTAAAACTCTTCGTTCTTCTAATTTGCGAATTGCCATATTTTCGCCATCGGGCGCTGTTTTGATCATGCCAGACCCGCTAGATAAACCACCGAATAAATCGCAATCCAGACAATGTCCAGAAAGTGCCAGAAGAGCGCGAGCCGCATCACGCCGTGTTTGGCTTGAGTGTCCACGCCGTACTTCGCAATCTGGCCGACCAGGCAGATCAGCCAGATGCAGCCGCCCGCGACGTGAAGGCCATGCAGCGGCACCAGGTCAAAAAAGGCAGACAAAAAGCCACTGCGGCTCGGCACCCCGTCCTTGGCGAACATCGATACGAAGTCGTGCAGTTCAAAGTCGAGAAAAGTCACCCCCAGCACCAGCGTCACCATCAACCATCCGATCAGCCGAGCCGTGCTGTGCTGGTACTTGAGCGCCAGCGACGCCATGCCGAAAGTAAAGCTGCTGGCGAGTAACAGCAGAGTTTCAATGAATACGCTCTTGATGTCGTAAAGAGCGTGCGGCTCCGGACCGCCGGCGGTGGCATTGACCAAAGTCACGTAGGAGGCGAACACCAAGCCGAAGAGGATGGCATCGCTCATCAGGAATATCCAAAAGCCGAACATAAGGGCTTCGGAGGCATCGTGTTGCGGGCCGTGGGCAGCGCCCAGGTTCAGGCCGGGATGCTTGATGACTTCATGGCTCATGCCGGAACCTCATGAATTGTCATCTCAGCCAGTCCCTGGTTGGCGGACTGGTATTCGTCCGCACGTGATATCCCTGTTGCAGCGGCCACGGCGTCGAGCCAGCGACGATGTTCCTGCTGCACTTGCTGCGCAGGGACGATGCGCGTGGTGTCACGCGCGAAGCCGTACACGATCATCGTCACCACGGCAGCAACGAAAAACAGAATCACCATCCACAAGATGTGCCAGACCAGTCCGAACGCGAGGGCAAAGCCGATCGCGCCCAGCACCGGTCCCATCACGCTATTCTTGGGCATCTCTATATCGGTGTACGACTCCGGCAGCGGATAGGCTTTGCCGCCCTCTTTGGCGAGCGTGAACGCGTCGCGCCCAGTGACGACTGGAATCACCGCAAAATTGTATTCCGGCGGCGGCGCCGATACTGACCACTCCAGACTGCGGCCGTCCCACGGGTCACCCGCGAACACCCGATTCTTGTCACGCTGTTTGATTGATACCCAAAGTTGAACGACCAGCGTGACAAGAGCTACGGTGAGCAAAATAGCACCGAGGAACGCCGCAATTTCCAGCGGCACGTAGGACGGTTCAGTGTAGGCGACGCTGCGGCGTGGCAAGCCCATCAGTCCGAGCGCATAAAGCGGAAAGAACGCCAGCATGAAGCCGAAGATCCAGCAAAACGCGGAAACCTTGCCCATGCGTTCATTGAGACGAAAGCCGAACGCCTTGGGGAACCAGAAGTGGTATCCAGCGAGCAGACCGAACAGCGCACCGGGAATCGCCACGTTATGGAAATGTGCCACCAGGAACACGGTATTGTGTACCTGGTAGTCAATCGTGGGGCTGGCAAGCAGAATGCCGGTGATGCCGCCCAGCACGAACAGGTAGATGAAGCCAATCGAATAAATCATCGGTACGGTAAATCGCACGCGGCCGCGGAAAATCGTCCACATCCAGTCATAGATTTTCACTCCGGTGGGGATGCCGATCAACATGGAAGCTATACCGAAGACAGCATTGATGTTGGCGCTCTGGCCCATCGTAAAAAAGTGATGCATCCACACTGCAAAGGACAGGGCCACGATGGCCATGGTCGCTATTACCATCGACCTGTAGCCGAACAGCGACTTGCCGGAAAACGTCGAAATGAGCTCCGAGTACACACCGAACGACGGCAGGACCAGGATGTAGACCTCGGGATGACCGAATAGCCAGAACAGGTTGGCGAAATTCATCATATTGCCGCCGAGCTCATTGGTGAAGAAGTGGAACCCCAGATACCGATCCAGCGCCAGCTGCGCCATGGCCACTGTCAGCGGCGGCATCGCGAAGATCATGATGATGCTGGTGCACAGCGCCGTCCAGGTGAACAAGGGCATGACCATCAGCTTCATGCCGGGTGCCCGTTTCTTATAGATGGTGACGGCGAAGTTGATGCCGCTGAACGTCGAAGCCAGCGAAGCCAGCGTGAGCGCCCAGATCCAGTAGTCCGGTCCCACGCCGGGACTGAAGCTTGCTTCGGTGTACGGCGGGTAACCGAACCAGCCGCCGGTCGAGAACTTGCCGATGCACAGCGAGATCATCACGAGAGCAGCTCCGGCCGCTGTTAACCAGAAGCTGATTGAATTGAGGACGGGAAATGAGACGTCACGCGCGCCGATCTGCAGCGGCATTACGTAGTTGATGATGCCGGTGAGAAACGGCATGGCTACGAAGAAGATCATGATCGTGCCGTGCGTACTGAACAATTGCGCAAAATGGTCCGGCGACAGGAAGCCTCCTTCAAGTCCGAAGGCCTGCTGCGCCCGCATCAGCAGCGCCTCCATCAACGCCCGTATCAGCATCACCAAGGCCAGCACGACATACATGATGCCGATCTTCTTGTGATCGGGGCTGGTCAGCCACTGCGACCACAGCACGCTCCATTTTCGATACTTGGTGATCATGGCGATGGTGACGAGCGTGCCGATCACGACCATCAAGGCCGCGGCGGTGCCGATGACGCCGTTGATCACGTTTCCTCGGGTCGGATCGTTCAACATTTGCCAGAAGGGTAGCGATTCCAGGCTCAGTCGTCCCAGTGGGTGCTGAAATTGTTCGGCGAAACTCATTGCACTTTATCCGTCGCAGATTCGGTTGGTTTCCGTGCTGCGAGAGGCGCCCTGTTGGCGAATTCCTGTCGGACGCTCGCCGGCGCCACCGGCGTGCCGCTCTTCGTTGCCTTCACTACGGTGGAAAATAACGCGTCTGTCGCGCCTTTAAAGTAAATGTTGCCATCCGACGCACCAGGCTGGGATAGTGCGGCGATCAGCTCAGCTCGGGTGCTACGTTGGGATATGTGTTTCAAACTCTGGTCATTGAGCGCAATGCCGTGCAAGTGGACCTCGTCGACCCATGCACTGAACCGCTCGGGCGTCATCGCGACCGCAGAAAACCGCTGCTGGTGAAAGCCGTTTCCGTTGTACATATTGTTTTCGCCGAGTGACCGCCCGGGCCGGTCAGCCTGCAGATGAAGCTGCGTCACCATGCCGCCCATGGCGTAGATCTGGCTGCCTAACGCAGGAATGTGCAAGGATTGCATCACGGTGGCTGAGGTTAGCTGTATGGCCACCGGCCGCCCCACAGGCAGAGCCAACACGCCGATACTGGCGATACCCTGATCGGGATAGATGAACAACCATTTCCAGTCGTAACCGATGATCTGCAGTCGCAGGGCGGGTTGATCAGAGGCCAGAGGCTTGTAGGGATCAAGCGCGTGGGTGGCGCGCCAGACGATAATACCCAACAGCACCACGATCACCACCGGGCCGGCCCAGGAAGCGATCTCCAGTAGTGCGGAATAATTCCACTTGGGCGTGTAGCGCGATGACTTCGCTCCGTACCGGTAACGCCAGAGGAACCAAGCGGTGAGAACAAACACGGGGATGGCGACAAACACCAGCAGCACCGCCAGCGATTCAACAAAATGCCAGCGCTGACCCGACGCCACAGGACCCTGAGGATCGAGAAAGCTCAGATGGGTATCACCGCTGCAACCAGCGAGCATCAGCGCGGAGACACAGACCGATGAACCGGATGTAGCGGCCTTCGAGCGCCGCATTCTTCCGCAAGGGTCGCCGATAGTCATCATGGTGCATTCCTGTGAAGTGGCCGCCTCGCTGAAAGTCGTCGGCGAGTTCGGAAAACCTAGGGGGCCATCAGGCCCAACATGCCGGTAAATGATATGGCGCGTGACGCCCATCTCCTTGCTACTCATTGCTATGGCAGCGCATAAGCCACGACGAAATTACCGCGTGGAGTGTGCATGAAGTGATGGCCGGTGGCTGTGATCACCACGAACTCGCGGCCATCCTGTTCGTACACCATCGGGTTCGCCTGACCACCGGCTGGCAAAGGTGCCGACCAGATGGTCTTGCCGGTGGTGATGTCGATGGCGCGGATGAGGTTGTCCGTTGCCGCGGCGATAAAGATCAGACCACCTTTAGTAATTACAGAGCCGCCGTTGTTCGGTGTACCGATGTTGATCGGCAGGCCGGTCGGCAGGCCGAACGGGCCGTTCTCACGAGCGGTGCCCAACGGACGATCCCATACGGTGCGTCCGTCCCGGATATCGATGGCGCGGATGCCGCCATAGGGCGGCTCCTTGCATAGCATGCCGGTGAACGGCAACTGCCAGGCCGCATTGACGTTGACGGCAACGGGTAAGCCTTTCTGCGGATCGCCCGCGCCCTCGGCCTTGGCGTCTGCTGTCGGATCATTGATGACATCCTTGGCTTTCCAGCCCATGCGATCGGCTTCCTCACGGCTCACCAGGCGGTTGTAGTTTGGCATGTCGTTGTAGTTGGCGATGATCAAGCCACGTGCCGGATCGAATGCGACGCCACCCCAGTCCGAGCCGCCGTTATAACCGGGGTAGTCGATCATCGGCTTATCCACACTAATTGGCGTGAACTTGCCACGGTAATCTGCCTGAGCAAACTGGATACGACACACCAGTTGGTCGAGCGGCGTGATGCCCCACGTGCTTTCAGGAGTGAGGTCCGGCTTGGCAAGCGAATTAAACAGCGAAAACGGCTGCGTCTTGCTGCGGGCCGCCGGCTCGAATCCGCCCTGAGGCACCGGACGCTCTTCCACACCGAACAGCGATTTTCCCGTGGCACGATTCAGCACGTAAAACTCGCCGTTCTTTGTCGGGAAGATAATCGCAGGCACTTTGGTGCCATCGGCCTGGGGATAATCGACCAACGTGGGTGGGGAACCCGCGTCATAGTCCCAGACGTCGTTATGCGTGTTCTGAAACGTCCAGCGCGGCATGCCAGTGTCGATATCCAGAGCGGTCAGCGACGGTGAGTACTTGAGCTCATCGGCTGTGCGGCTGCTCGAGTAATAGTCACCGGACGCGTTTCCCACCGGCAAAAATACCAATCCAAGCTTGTCGTCGCCAGTAAAGGACGTCCAAACGTCCGGCGAACCACGCTTGTAAAGGTCATCACCTTTACGCGGTTTCGGATGATTAGGATCTGCCGCATCCCAGGCCCACTTGAGTTCGCCTGTTTTGACGTTGTACGCCTTGGTGACGCCAGCTGGGCCAAAGGCACGCTGACCGTCGACCGTGGTGTGGCCCACGACGACGGTGTCGCGAACCACCACGGGGGGCGAAGTGATGGAGACATAGCCCTTGTAAACTTTGCCCATGTCGACCGAGATGCTGATTTCGCCGTTCTGGCCGAAGCCCTGACAGCGCAGGCCAGTCTGCGCATCGAGTTCGATGACGCGGGCGTCGAGCGTACCGACGATGATGCGACGGTCGCAGGCCATGCCAGCGCGTGGCGCGGCGCCCGACGCCGTACGAGCGCTGTTCGTGGCAACACTGCTGGCCGGATCCACGTAGTAGCTCATCGAACGGCATGACGGGGTGTACGGCACGGCCTGCGGCGTGATGCCCGGGTCGAACGTCCACCTATGCTGCCCAGTGGCGGCGTCCAGCGCGACGACTTTGTTGAGGTAGCCGCACACGTACAGCATCTTACCGATCTTCAGCGGCGTATTCTGCACGCCCCAACGACCGTCCTTGGGCACGTCACCGGCTTCAGCCGTCCAGGCTACCGCAAGATTCTTGACGTTTTCCGACGTGATCTGCGTCGCTGCAGAGTACCGCGTAGCGGCCTGATTGCCGCCATAGGCGGGCCAGTCTGTG
>JAAFGW010000105.1:0-1317 GCA_010365175.1 Sulfuriferula multivorans
TGTAGCATCAATGGAGGATGGCGGGTGGGGTCCGGGCTGGCGCGGTGCCGACCTGAAGCGGTGATGCATGGTGTAGAACAAGGTGCCAACCATCGTTTTCCTTGCGGAATACGTTAGTTGCCAGAATGGGGGGACGGGGTTCGGTCTCTTGACCTATCTGCAGATATTCACGTACGACACGAATGACCTGGTTGGATTCGAGTATTTCGTGTGCGACTTCGACTTGAATCTGAAAGTGTCCGGCAGCCTCGAACATGCTGCGCCAGCCTGCCGCTACGGCAGTTCGACCATTTAGCGGGGCTGTTAGCGGATGGATGCAGGCAATGCTGTCGTCGCTGGCCCAGACCACCATCATGGCGTCGATGGAGCGCGCCTCGAAAGCAGCGTAGAAAGCAGATTCGGCAGCTTCCGGAGTAGAAAATTTCATATTGTTTGATTGGGCTGTGGCGTCAATAAAACCAGATCAGGCTGGCACCCAGATAGTTCCGGGTGTAACCGCTGCCTGTTCGCAAAAAAGCACTGCTGTCGCTGCCGCCAGTATGCAGGCGTAGCCGAAACTGCGGCGCCAGATCGCGTGAGGCGGACAATTCCCAAGCATAAAGACCGCTGCTGCCACCGGGTGTTTCCCACAGTTTTCCCAGCGCCAAACGTGCATCCAGCAACCAGCCTGCGGCTTCATGTTCGGCGCGTGCCTGCAGCTTGAATTCACGGTAGCGTTCAGGATTGTAATAACCGCGCGCGATGCTGGGCTCCGAGCTGCTGAATCCCATGCCTTCAACACCCACAACGATACGGGGCTGCGACGCGGTTAACGTGTGTTCGACACGGCCAATCACCCGCGACCGCTGGTTGCCATCGTCGAAGCGCAGCAAGGCACCGCCCAGGGTCGCACTCCAACGGGGTGCAAAGCGCCAATCAGTGCTGGCAGAGAATACGTTAAGTGTGACCTTGTTGTTGATGGATTGGATGTTTTCGATCACGTCGTTGCCGGCTTCAAGGTCGATACGCCAGAAATCTGCCGGAATCCACTTGCCTTGCAGTTTCCAGGCAGCCGTCTGCCAGCCGTCATAGTCGCGGACACCTACCGTCATGGCGGGCCACAACAAGCCTTGTTCGACATCACCAAGACGGGTGCCGGCCTTGATCAGTAACTGGCGGCCATCGATGCGACGCCCATTTTGCTCGATGCGGGCGCTGCGTGCGGAAACATCAAGCGAGCGGCCTGCGTTGAAGTGCTTTTGCCAGCCCAGGCTTAGGGCATGGATGTCGAGCTGGTCGCTGTCCCAGGCGGTATCGAATTCGCCGCGAATGGAAGCG
>JAAFGW010000105.1:1433-10446 GCA_010365175.1 Sulfuriferula multivorans
TTCAGCGTTGTTCACTATTGCCGACGAATAGGTGGAGACCGCTTCGAAGTGGTGGCCACTGGCGTTGAGTGCGCGAGCGAGCCCGATACGGGCTTGCTGATTCTCGGGGTGAGATTTCGTGATGGCGCGGTATTTCACGGCAGCCTCATCGTGACGGTCCAGCCATAAAAGCATCCGGGCTTCACCCAGCCGGGCCTGGGAATTATCGGGGGAGTCGAGCAATGTGCGGTACACCACCAGAGCCTCAGGCAATCGATTGCTGAGGGAAAGGGATTCGGCGAGTCCGAGCAGGGCTTCGGTGTGCTGTGCCGGCACTTGGTGTGCAACTTCCTGGAACAGCGGAATCGCTTCGGCATGTCGGCCACCCCAGGCGAGCTGCCATGCCAGGGCCAGCAGCACATCATATCGTCGCTGCGGTGCCGTTGCGAGCACCTGCTGATAAAGGCGTGCAGCGGGCTGATGCTGGTCTGCCCACGCACGTACGCGCGCGGCTTCTATCATTAAATCGGCCTGACCGGGTTGCTCGGTCAACAGCGCATCGTACAAGGCGTTGGCATCGGCATAACGCTGCTGGTCGACCAGTGCGCGCGCTTGATTCAGGTCAGCGCACAAGGCGGGAATGCCGACGCTGAGTCCGATGATCAGGAACAGGCTTTTGATCATGCGACCTCAGGGGCGAAATTTTTTCGCGCGGTGTTCCAGCGAATTGACTGACGCGAGGGCCGTCGGAACAGCCAGAGCAGCGAGATGAAGTTGGCCCATGCCAGAAGCATCCAATACACAATGGGGTAGTACACGGCATAAGGATAATATTTCAGCGTATCGGGATCGTAGCGTCGATCCATCAAGGTGCCGGTGAGCAATTGCAGCATGGCCAGCGTGGCGATCACCATGCCCCACAGGTTGGGGAGAGGGTGTGCGCCTACGGGCGGAAAGCCCGCGGCATACGACACGATCCATAAGCTGGTGAGCATGACAAAGCAGGCCGCCCACAGAATGGACAATGCCGATTCGATATAGATTGGCCACATGCGGCGGTATTTCCAGTGCAGGATCACGTCACGATGCTTGTGCAGCACTTGCATCAGACCGCGAGACCAGCGGCGGCGCTGACTGAACAGAGCGGAAAGGGTGGAGGGCACGGTCATCCATACCAGTGCGCGCGGTTCATAGCGAATATCCCAGAAACGCCGTTGCAGCTTCCAGGTGAGCTCGATGTCTTCGGTCGGCATTTCCGGCGAAAAGCCACCCGCGTCGAGCAAAGCCGATTTGCGGAAAGCGGCTACCACGCCGGATACCGTCATGATCCGCCCCCAGATGCGTTGTGAGCGACGCAGCAAGCTGACGATGGAGCTGAATTCGATCAACTGCAGCCGAGCCAGAAAGGTATCCACATTCTTCACGCGCGGATTGCCGGTGACCGCAGCGACCCGTGCATGATCGAAGTGCGGCAGCATGTGCTGGAGAATGTCAGGTGCTGGCTCGGCATCGGCATCCATGATGAGCACGATCTCTCCATTCAGACACGGCAGGGCATCATTCAGGGCCATTGCTTTGCCTTCGTTTTGCTGTTTGGCAATCAGCCGTACCTGTCCCGTCTGGACGTATTGCTCAACGACGCTGCGGGTGTTGTCGGTAGAGCCATCGTCGACCACCACGATTTCAAAATGGGGATAGTCGATGGCTATCACTGCGGCCAGCGCGTGGGCAATGACCCGATCTTCGTTATGGGCTGGGATCAGTATCGAGACGCTGGGGTAGTGGATGAGTGCGACTGGGGCTTCATGCTTTTCCCAGCGGTTGCGAAAAAAAAGCGAAGTGGTTATCCACATCACGCTGGTGACGATCGGGTAAGCTGCAAAAAAAATGATCGCTATCCAGTATGCCCAGCTGTGCTGGATCGCGGCTAGAAAACCAATAAGGGTCATGATACGAAGCGCTGAAGGTGCGGTGATGATTCATGCTGGGCATGAAAACACTTTTCTTCGCTGTTGCTCAGAATGGTGATGCTGCGGGCCTGCTTCAACTGATCGAAATTGGCTTGTATCGCCCGCCCCATCCAGTCTTGCTCATAGCGCGTTTCAACGACCTGAACATGTCGACGCGGTCCTTTATGTGCGTAGATCCCCCGGTTATGCAGAACCCAAAAAAGCGTAATGATAGGCAGGAGTATCAGGGCACCAGAGAATAGCCAGATGATGCTAGAAAGCGAGTTTGATGTTTGTTGCAGGACGATCCACCAGAATCCCCCAAAAAGACTCCAGCCAAGTACTACAAGGATGATATGCCAGACAACATGTAGCGGTCCGGACAAGGCTGGGCGCTGGAAAGACATGGATTAGTTCAGGGCGCGACGACTCAGGCCGATGGCGATCATGCCCGCCAGCATCAGCACGGGTACTGAAGGTTCCGGAATAGGGCTGGCGAACAAATGGGCCTGAGGCACTAGTGCCCAGTCACTCGCTTCTGGCGTTGACCATGCGAGTTGCACAGCACCGGCTTCAAGCCGCTCATAAGCATCCAGCTGAAACCCATAGAGCCCAGCCGACAGAGACAGGTTTTCAGAAAACCCCAGGCGGTCTCGCGCGTTGAGCCCATCAAGCAGGATGCTTTGTGAGCTGCCGTTCTCGCCAAACAGTCTGAACTGGAAACCGTCGTCGTACAGCACGCCGAAATTGTATGAGCCGGGTGTGGTGATGGCGATATACCCCCAGAAACTGGAGGCCCAGTTGTCCTGATTCTCCCCTGGTGTGTTGCCGAAAATGGGCGCGAGTAATGGCGTGCTCCACGAATTGCCCCACTCATTGATGAAGCGCTGGTCGGAAAAATTGATTTGATTGACCCGAGTCGTGGCGGTCTGAACGACGAAAGGATCGCTATCAGTCAAGCCCATGACCTGCGTGTGATCACTAAGTCCCCAGATGCCGGTGCCCCAGGTTTGATTGCCATAAATATTGCCGCGCCAGTCATCGGTGACCTGTACCCATCGACTGTTGACCCCATCGCCGTTTTCATAAATACCTGCATATTGCGGCGTGAGTGGCAGTGCATGTGTTGGGGCTGTCAGCCCAAGCAGAAACAGGAGCGAGAATGTGTTGCGTAGATTGGGTAAATACATGGCGATTCCAGAGTAGGGCAGGGCTTGACGCAATGATCTGCAAGTTCTGTTCCAGTCTATGGATCAGCAGAGCGCCAAGCTGGGCGGAGCGGGGATGAAGTGAGGGCAGGCAGGTATCTTGATGACTGTTGGTAAATCGACAGTCTTGCCAAGAACGTGCCGATGTCTATCCAGAGACAAGCACCCGTTTGATCTGCTTGATTTCGACAAACGGCTGCAATCGTGATGTGAACACGATTGCAGCTATCGCGGTGTCAATTGGGTGGATGAGGCGTTGCGCCTAATGTGAGCTGCCGCTGGGTTTGCCTTTCAGGCGATAGAGCGTGCCGCAGTAAGGACAAAGCGCATCACCGCGTGATTCGATTGGTAAATACACGCGAGGATGCGCATTCCAGTTTGCGTGCTGCGGCATCGGGCAATGAAGGGGTAAATCGGCTTCGGTAACCTCGATGACGCGCTGGGTGTTGTCGGATAATTCGCTCATGGTGTGCCCGTTTATTTGACGGGGGTGAGCCAGTTGAGGTGGCCCGCAGCACGGCCGTGCACGCAATCAAAATACATGGCCTGCAGTCGGGTGGTGAGCGGACCGCGTGTGCCTTCGCCAATCGCTCGGTTATCGAGTTCGCGGATCGGTGTGACTTCAGCTGCGGTACCAGTGAAAAACGCCTCGTCTGCCGAATATACTTCGTCGCGGGTGATGCGCTTTTCAACCAGTTGGAGGCCGATTTCGTCAGCCATCTGAATGATGGTGTCGCGGGTGATCCCTTCCAGCGCAGAGGTCAGGTCGGGCGTGTAGAGCTTGCCGTTGCGGATGATGAAGACGTTTTCACCCGAGCCTTCGGCAACGAAGCCATCTACATCCAGCAGCAGCGCTTCGTCGTAGCCGTCCATTTCGGCTTCCTTGTGCGCGAGTATGGAGTTCATGTAGTTGCCGTTTGCCTTGGCCTTGCACATGGTGATGTTCACATGGTGGCGCGAAAACGAACTGGTCTTGACGCGAATGCCGCGGTCCAGCGCTTCCTGCCCCAAGTAGGTGCCCCACGGCCAGGCGGCAACGATAATGTGCACCGACAGATTCTTGGCCGAGATGCCCATCGCTTCGGAACCGAAAAATGCCATTGGGCGCAAGTAGCCTGATTCGAGATTGTTTTCACGCACCACAGTGCGCTGCGCTTCGTAAATGGTTTCTTTATCGAATGGCAGCTTCATCCCGAGGATATGGGCCGAGCGAAACAGCCGGTCGGTGTGCTCCTGCAGGCGGAAAATCGCCGTGCCCTGTTCAGCCTTGTAAGCGCGCACGCCCTCGAAAACGCCCATGCCGTAATGCAGGGTGTGGGTGAGAACGTGTGTAGTGGCATCGCGCCAGGGAACGAGTTTGCCGTCGTACCAGATGACGCCATCGCGGTCGGCCATGGACATGGTGAAAAATCTCTTTGCAAATTAGAAAACAGGATTTTACCGGATTCCGGGCGGAGCAATGGTTTGGCTTGAGGGCAAGATGTGTCCATTGAAGGAGATGGCGATGAGAGGCCATTGGCTGTAATGGGGCAACCTGAATTGGGAGTGAAGAGAACTTGATGTTGCTGGAGCACTATTGGGATAGTGAGAGACAGCATAGCGCTCATGTGTTTAAGAGCGAGCGCCTTCAGCTTGCCCACCGTGATTGCACTGACTTGTGGGTATTCACCCATAAGCTGATCACATATAGGCTTTGGCTTCCTCGCCCGGATTGGGTAAACCCGCTACCCGCCAGGCTTCACGAGCGTTAGGGAACAGATGGTGCATGCAGTCGCCCTTCTGTCCCGTGAGGTGGCAGACGTGGCTTAGTGCTGTCACTGTTCCATGCTTGGAAAACTCACGGCGCAAGGCGATCAATAAACCAATTTGCAGTTCACTGAGTTCGCCTAAACCGTCATTTTGCGCGATGTGGCCAGCCAATCCTTCGCTCCACATGGAGGGGTCGAGCAAAAAGCCATCAAGGTCAAAAACGGCTGTGCCGGGCGAAGCGGACAATATATCCATTACCAATCACCCTATGGTACGTATGTGTGCTTACATTTATAGCACTATCCTCGGATACAGCCAGTCTCATTTATCTTTGTTCACCCAAGTTTACATTTTGCTCACGGTTCAGGAATCTTCAGTCATCAATACCAGTTTGCGTATAGGGGCGGGCAGAGCAGCAACCAGAGCTGCTTCTTTGGAAAGCCATATTTGGCCGGGCCGCGTGGCTGGACGGGTTGTCGGGCGGAGCCTGGTCGCCTGAATTTCCAGTTTGAAGTGGGTGAAGCTATGCGCGAGTTGGGCCCAAGGCTGCGGCTCAAGGGTGTCTACGCCGAAATGCTCCAGGCAATGGGCAACGGGGTCGGCATTAAAGTCGAGCTCGGGCAGACTCCATAAGCCACCCCAGATACCTCGTGCAGGCCGCTTTTCCAGAAATATTTCCCCCTGATCGACCAGCATCAGCATTTGAACCTGTTTTTCGGGCAAAACCTTTTTTGGGCGTGGAGTGGGCAGTTCAGCAGTGCGGTGTTGAGTATGAGCTATGCAATCAGTACTGACCGGACAGGCATGGCAGGCGGGCTGACTACGGGTGCAGATTAATGCGCCGAGATCCATCATGCCCTGGGTATAAGCCTCGATGGATATGGCTGGCAAACAGACTTCCGCCCTTTCCCACAAAACAGTTTCAATTTTTTTGTCGCCTGCCCAGCCTGAAATGCCCCCATGGCGTGCCAGCACACGTTTGACATTACCGTCGAGGATGGCACAGCGCTGGCCAAAGGCGAGGGCCGCCACTGCAGCAGCGGTGGAGCGTCCCACACCGGGGAGTTGCGCAATGTCATTGAGCGAGGCTGGAAATTCCCCACCATGTCTTTCGGCGACAATCCGTGCTGCGGCATGTAGATTGCGCGCGCGGCTGTAATACCCTAGCCCGCTCCATAGCGCGAGCACTTCATCTTCATGTGCCAAAGCCAGTAAAGGAAGGCTGGGGAATCGTGCTAGAAAGCGTTCGAAGTAGGGAATGACCGTGGCAACCTGGGTCTGCTGCAGCATTATTTCAGACAGCCAGATTCGATAAGCGTCATGATGGCCCTGCCAGGGCAAGGTATGGCGGCCATGCTTTTGCTGCCACCGGATAATGCGGGATGCAAATAAATTCACCCCTGCAGGGTAGCATTCTTAAAAGATGCATGCCGAGGTGTGAGGCAGAATCAATGCGCGTGTCGGCACCACGCAAGATGAGTGATCAGGACCCCATCAGGCAAGGACGTAAACCTCCGCAACTTCAGGCGTGACCGAGTTTGTTCCGGAACAATTTCATTAACTTGCCAAATGCCGATTCCGTGATGGATTTGCGTTCAACCAGTACGGCTTCGCCACGCCGTAACTTATCGGCCAAACGGGACAGACTGATAGAAAAGCTGTTCATGCCGTCCTGATCTGAGAAAAGATACGTATTTTTGACGCCGCCGACCCAGCCCAAGCGCGCCCAGCGGAATGTACCATCATCGTAGTGAAACTCAATCCATTCACCCTTGGAGAGACCGCGAGCCTGCTGTGTAGATTCGTCTTCAATTTCTGGTTCAGCCGCACTTTCCGGGGCGGAGGCCACGCTTGCAGGAATATCTGATGTGGTAATGGCTGCTATTCCCTCAATTTCCTCCGGGGTCATTTCAGGTAGCGGTACAGGTTCCGCATTGGGTCGCACCGCGTTGGCATGCAGGATGACCAGATTTGCGAAGAAACGATCACACAGTTTGGACGGCAATTCGATTTCGGCCACCCCCTCGCGTAGGCGCTTCAATAGCCCTGGCAGGATGCGTACCAGCATCAACCGCGCATCCATGTCGACCTTAGGCTGCACACTCCATACAAGTTCACGCATGGTTTCAACATGGCTGTTGAAATGCGCACCCAGCTCGCCTTCACTGACGTAATCCGACGTCAGCAAGTGAGCCCAGTCGCGGCGCAAAAACTCGCGTGCAGCTTCCGCTACTGGCTGATCCTTGAGGGCGCGATTTATAAAGTCATGCACGATAACTGGCGCCAGCTCAGTGCGTTCCAATCGTTTGATTTGAGCGATTTCCGGTTGCAGACTGACATCGGCCGTTTCGTCCAGTGCAACTTCCAACTTGGAACCGAGTTCTTCGAGCTCAGCCGCAGCCAAATCGAAAACAGCGACATCTTTTTCGAAGTCGTCGATCACGCGGCTGACAATTTCTGAAATGACCTCCAGACGGGCATTGCCTGCATCGTTGTCGGGAAGATGGACGGAAAGCGTGGCGATCGCGTCCAGCATGCGGCGCACCGGATGATTCGGTTTTGAGAAGAAGTTGCGGTCCAGCATGGCCGCTTTGAGCACGGGTATCTGCAACCGGGCAATTTGTGCCTTGAGGTGATCCGGGATAGCTGCATCTTCGAACACAACATCGAACAACATGGCCACCGCATCGACCAGGACAGCGTCAAGCGGTGTTGCAGTCTGCATGACCGGACTTTGCTGCAAGCTTCTCAGTACATTGTGTATCGTGGCGACTTCGAGTAAGGGGAGTTCGAACCGGCCTCCATCTGGCAGCATCAAGCTGCCCATTTGCAACTGGGTGAGCGAATCAAGCAGGTTGAGGCCACTCAACCCAGAATCCCCAGCCCCCCCGGCTGACCTTCCCCCGGATGTCTGTCCAGAGTTTCCACGTGCCAGTTGCTCAAACATCCTGAACATGACATTGCCCGATTCTCCCTGTGAAGAATCGAGGTTGCCGGAAGCGGCTACATTCCCGGAAGCGCCTCCATGTGTTGGGTTGGCCGTATTACGGGGCCGGCTCTTCAGTCCGATCTTGAGATCAGGAAGAATGCGGCGATCAACCAGGTATTGGTTGATGGATTGATAGATTTGCGCAAGTTCGGTGGTCAATACCAGATCGAATTGATTCAGCAACACGACTTGTGCATTTTGTGGAAGCAACATGCTGGCAAAGCCGTCCAGCAAGGCGCTGCACAGGACGCGTGGGCCAAGCGGGTTGTCGTTTTCAGCCAGATCTGGGCGGCTCACTATGTGCCCGACGCGGGCATCCAGCGCGACCATTTCCTCGGCGCAGTTGTAACGCAGGCGGGAGGTTGCCTTGTCGATGGCCAGCGTGAGTTCAAAATCCTGAGCACCAATCAACGACAATTCAAGCAATTCGCCGCCGGCGGGCTTTTCACTGGCGTTGGTGAGTTTGTCGAATGCCCGGTAATACGCATCCTTGCAGGCACTCAATAGCTCATTGGGCTGCTTGCTCAGGAGTCCTTGAGCACTGTAATAAGCGTTGCGCGTCTCAAGCAATGGTGAACGTTCAGCCATTGCCATCAAGGCGTTTTCCATTGCCTCGGTTTGCCGTGTGAGTGCACGGGTTGCACCTTCGATCAACAGGTCGCGGCTGCCATGCAGCATGGCCAGCGTCTCGGCCGAAACCTGGGGCCGACGTGAACGTTCGTATTGATTAAGGTTAACTACAACTGAATTGTCAGACATCTCGCACTCCTTAAGGTCACCTTGCGGTTCCGCGGCTGGCCGACTATGGAATGAGCATGCTTGACCGGAGTGCTACCGGCAGTCCCGCTGTCTCAACGCCCTAGGCGAATAAAGACCGGAAACTTTGCGTCCCCGCCTCGCGGCGGGTTTGCCCTGTTCGGTGGTCGACGGAAGTGTCGATAATCAGACACCAAGACCGCATAACAGCACTATCGGTCAGGGCAGGAAATACTTGAGCGTATGAGGTGAATATTTTGCGAGGAGATGGACCAGCTTGGCTGGCTAGCTAGTGTTTAATTGCGTAAATTAACGATTGTATTTCTGAGTTGCGCACCCTTGACCTCACGTTTTCTCCAAACGAATGGGGCCGCCGTTTGGTT
>JAAFGW010000106.1 GCA_010365175.1 Sulfuriferula multivorans
CCGCGCACGACGGCGATGTAGCGCTTGGTGACCTGGCCGTGTTCGAACTGGCTACTTAATAAGCGCCCGACTTCGCGATCCAGCGCAAACAGCAGCACGCCGGATGTGCCTTTGTCGAGCCGATGCACGGGATAGACCTTTTGCCCGATCTGGTCGCGCAGGATCTGCAGCGCAAAGCGGGTTTCGTGGCGATCGAGCACGCTGCGATGCACCAGCAGTCCGGCCGGTTTGTGGATGGCGATGAGGCTGTCGTCGCGGTAAATGATCGGCAGGGTTTCGGGTGGGGCGGTGGGCATGCTGTTTGTTGTCTGTTTTCGTACAGGCGCCATCATCGCCTTAAATGGCGCGTTGACTGCATATGTGGCCACTATTTAGCGTGCCGCTTGGGCGCATTGCGCACCTTATGCACTAACCAGATTGGCGCCACCCCAAGATAAAGTTGAACTATTCGCCAGATTGGCATCAAATCACGCATCTGTAGGATTCAAGATTCACTAGCGGTAGCTTTGGTTTTCCACTTTTCCTTGATATTCGATGGGTCGGGCATGTTGCCCAAATAGGTTTATTTAAGGAAATGAAAATGGAAACAGGTATTGTTAAGTGGTTCAACGACGCTAAAGGCTTTGGTTTTATTACCCCGGACAGCGGTAGCGCCGATCTCTTCGCGCACTTCTCGGCGATTCAGGCAGGGGGCTTTAAGACCCTGCAAGAAAACCAGCGCGTCAGCTTTGACGTGACGGATGGCCCCAAGGGCAAGCAGGCTTCAAACATCCAGGCTGCGTAAACACGCAGGTGGTTGAATCAAAAAACCCCGGTTCGCCGGGGTTTTTTGTTGTCTGCGGCGGCAAGCTAAAGCAGCTTATCCCCGCAGCCGCACCCGCCTTTCCACCGTGAGCACTTCGCCGGCCGCATCCATCACCGCATACAGCCGGGGCTGCGGGCGGCCAGCCCAGGATGGAGCAGGCGTGGGGCTGTCCAGGTACACCAGCTGCGCGCCGTCGAATTGCTTTTCGACCTGGCCGTGGGTGATCAGGTCGTTGAGTGCGGCGATGGAGATTCCGCGCTGCTTCATGTGGCTAAAGGCGAGGGCGCTGATTTTTCCGAGTTTCATCATGAGGGTTCTCCTGTTTGCCAATGCGGGGCCTGCTGGTGTGCTGGCTGCACGCATTGGCATTTTTCGTATTCGGTATCTATACTGTATAAGCATACAGTAAACGTACTGTACATGCATACAGTATCAAGAGGAAGCCCCATGCAAGAATTAACCCGCCGCCAGGAAGAAATCCTCAACCTGATCAAGGAGTGGATTGAGACCACTGGCAGCCCGCCGACGCGTGCCGAAATTTCACAGCACTTTGGCTTTAGCTCGCCCAACGCGGCCGAGCAGCATCTTAAGGTGCTGGCGAGAAAGGGCGTGCTGGATCTGGTGCCGGGGGTGTCGCGCGGGATTCAGGTCAGGGGCGAAGCCGGCCTGCCGGTGGTGGGCCGGGTGGCGGCGGGCAGCCCGATCCTGGCGCAAGAACACATTGAGCGGCATGTGCAGATCGATGCCGCGCTGTTTTCACCGCGCGCGGATTATCTGCTCAAGGTGCACGGCATGAGCATGAAGGACATCGGCATCATGGATGGCGATCTGCTCGCGGTGCATCGCAGCGCCGAGGCAAAAGCCGGGCAGGTGGTGGTGGCCAGAATCGGCGATGAGGTCACGGTCAAGCGCTTTACCAAGCGCGGCAACACCGTGCAGCTGCTGCCAGAAAACTCCGACTTTGCGCCGATCGAGGTTGACCTCACGCGCCAGGAACTGGTGATCGAAGGCATAGCCGTTGGGGTGATCCGCAGCGGCACCTCGATGTAAGCGTGGCCTGTAGCTGATGGCAATCTGGATTGGTAGGCATCACGATGAACAATGAGCTGGGTGAGATCGTCCTGTACCAAGAGGCAGATGGGGGGCCGGGGTTGGATGTGCGGCTGGAGCGGGAGTCGGTGTGGCTGACGCTACGTCAGATGGCCGAACTATTCGACAAGGACACGGACACAATCGGCCTGCATATCCGCAACGTATTCAAGGAGGGTGAGCTGGACTCGGGCCCATCTACCGAGGAATCCTCGGTAGTTCAAGCCGAGGGCGACCGGAAAGTACGGCGCAAGGTTCGCTTCTACAACTTGGATGTGATCATTTCTGTTGGCTACCGCGTCAAATCTCAACGCGGCACCCAGTTCCGCATCTGGGCCACCAATGTGCTGCGCCAGCATCTGGTGCAGGGTTATACCGTTCACGAAAAGCGGTTGAAAAAGCTTAACCAGGCCGTACGATTGGTAGCCGACGTGGCGCACCGTCGCGTGCTGAGCGGCGATGAAGCAACTACATTGCTCGAAGTCGTGGCGGACTATTCCTACGCGCTGGAGGTGCTGGACGATTACGACCACCAACGGGTGCGTTTGGGCGAGGTATCCCCCGCCGGACCGGTTGCCGCACTGAATCTGGACGAGGCGCGTCAGGTGATCGTCCGTATGGGCGAGCGCTTTGGCGCCACCGGGCTTTTTGGCCGGGAAAAGGACGACGGTCTGGAAGGTTCGCTATCTGCCGTGGTGCAAACCTTTGGCGGTCAGGAGGTCTATATCCCAGCCTTGAAGAGAAGGCAGCGCACCTGTTGTATTTCCTGGTCAAGAACCATCACTTCGTCGACGGAAACAAGCGCATCGCTGCGGCGCTGTTCCTGTGGTTTCTGCAGAAGAATCAGGCGCTTTACCGCGCTGATGGCGGCAAGCGCATCGCAGACAATGCGCTGGTAGCGATGACGCTGCTGATTGCCGAAAGCCGCCGGACGAGAAGGACGTACTGACGCGGGTAGTGGTGAACCTGATTAATCGGCGGAACGCGTGATCGTTACTGGCAGCTAAATCCCGCGACGCGCTTAAAGCAGCCGAACGAGCACAAACACCCCAATCATCGTGAAGGCGAGCGCAACCTTGAGCAGCGCGCCAAACAGTAGCCCGAGGGTGCCGCCCACGCCGGCATGCGCCGCGGCCCGGGCTGAACCGTGCACGGTGAATTCGGCAATGACGGCGCCAACAAACGGCCCTAGCAACAGGCCGGGCAGGCCAAAGAACAAACCGAACACCGCACCCAGCGCAGCGCCTACCACCGGACGCGGCGAGGCGCCGAATCGCTTGGCATCCAGGGCGCTGGCCAAAAAGTCGACGCCGCAGCTCAACAGCGCCAGCACGCCCAGCAGCGACGGCGTGATCCAGCCCACGTAGGCAAAGTTGTCGGCCCAGGCCAGCAGCACCAGCCCGGCGTACACCAAGGGGTGGAGCACCGCATAGTGTGACCCAGATTGACGATAGCCTTTGTCATTCCTTTTTTGATTGAACCCATTTAAAAATAAATGCTTGTGCCGGGGTTGCTCAGGCCGGGCGGTTTAACCGGTTCGGATGAAATTAACGTGTTGTATTCAAAGGATAATCCAGCCGGCGGGCTGAGTTGAGCCCATGAACACCCCCCCATTGTGGCTGCATGAGGACGAGAAGGGCTGAATGTCGGATGTATGTCCACTTCAGAAAGCCGCCCAAAAGCCGAAAGTATGAATAAGTACTTAATTATCAACAATGATCGCTTTTGGTTGGCGCGCATTGTGCTGCATTAACCTCGCCTGGGCGAGATTTGATGCGCCATCTAAAATATGACAGGGAGAGATCGTGAGCGATCGAACATACCGGCTGATACTCGGCGCTTTGCTGCTGGTGACTTTGTATTTTGACATTGCTTATTTGATGTATTTCCTCATTGGTTTGCTTTTCTTCGAGGGCGTTACCAATTTGCGCTTGCCTTTGCTGCTGCGTCAGCCGCAAGAGGAATCTGCAGCAGTGTGCAATCTGGAGCCCATCGAACACACCAGTCGATTCAGGCTGGAGGCAGAACGCGCCTGGCGTTTGATTGTGGGATTGATGCTGCTGGTGACCTACGTGTTGTTCTACGACTTGCTGTGGTTCTTTCCCTGGTTCATGGGATTCGCGATTTTTGGTGCGGGGGCAAGCGGGGTATGTCCGGTACTGATCGGCGTGAAATGGACCGGCTGTCGGTGAATACCGGGGTAAAAACCAAAAACAACACGCTGTCCAGTGGGTTGCCGGTAAAGATTACCGGTATCGTTTTTTGGGGCATGGTGCTGGTGGGGTTGCTGATCGCCTTCGTCGTGCTGGAAGGCCGCAACATCGAGCTCGGTAAACGCAATACCAACGAAACACATCTCCTGGCACGTGAGCTTACCGTCCACATCGAGCAAAATCATCTTGCAACGTCTCAACAAAAGAACGCCCGAACCAGTTTGCAGCGGGTCATCGACTCTTTCAAGCCCGGATTCCATTTCGAGGCGGTTGAACTCGTGATCGGGAACGATGTGCTGCTGTTCGGCGAAACACACCCCGAGCAGGAATCCATAGTGCAGACGCTGCAGATTCACGATGGGCTGAGCGGCGCTCAGGATTTCCCCATCCAGATCCGCGTGCTGTTTCAAAACCAGAAAAAAGCGATCGTTGATTACCGCAAGAAAATTCTGATATCGATCGGCTTGCTGGTGGTGGCATTCGGTTTGATCCTGCAGCAAATCCTGCATCGCATGCTGTCGAAGCCTTTTTTCAGCATGATTGAGGCGGCGGAAAGTTTTGCTGATGGAAATGCCGCTTCGCGCTTCGATGAAAAGCGTGTCGACGAGTTCGGGTTCCTGGCAAAGTTCATCAACCGGGCGCTTGATTCAATCGAGCGGCAGCAGGCAGAACTGCGTGAGGCCTTGACGCGCGCGACCCAGTCCGAAGCGGCGCTTTATGGTGAAAAAGAGCGCGCCGAAGTCACGTTGCAGTCCATTGCCGATGCTGTCATCACCACCAATTCAGCCGCCGAGGTCCAGTATTTGAACCCGGTGGCCGAGCGCCTGACCGGATGGAGCAATGACGCAGCGCATGGTTTGCCTTTGGAGTGTGTGATCAACATCGTGCATGATGAAACCGGCCAGGCCATGTGCAATCCGGTCCAGGAATGCCTTGCAAACAGCAGCGTGGAATTGCTGCATGCCCATGCCGCTTTGCTGCACGGGAACGGCACGGTGATTGCGATCGAGGCTTCCGCAGCGCCGATGCGCAACGATAAGGGGGAAGTGATCGGAGCGGTGATGGTGTGCCAGGATGTGAGCCATGCGCGCAAGCTGGCGCATCAGCTTTCACATCAGGCTACCCATGATTCGTTGACGGGATTGATTAACCGCCGCGAATTTGAGCGCAGGCTCGACGAAGCACTGGGTAATGCAAAGCGAGAAGATATGCAGCATGTTCTGCTGTACCTCGATCTCGATCAGTTCAAGGTGGTCAACGATACGTGCGGTCATGTGGCGGGCGATCAACTGTTGTCACAAGTCGGCACCTTGCTGGGTCACAAGCTGCGTAACAGCGACACGCTGGCGCGTCTGGGTGGTGATGAGTTCGGCATCTTGCTGGAAGGCTGCGACATTGAGCGTGGCGAGCAGAACGCAGAAACCTTGCGCAAGATGATTTCGGATTTCCGCTTTGTCTGGGAGGACAAGATATTCCAGGTGGGCGTCAGCATAGGCTTGGTGGAAATCAATGCAGCGAGCGAAAAGTCAGTCACGGTAATGAGTGCTGCGGATGCCGCGTGCTACGTGGCGAAGGACGAAGGGCGCGACCGAATCCAGGTGTTCCAGGGCGGAAACAAAGGAGCGGAACGGTACGGGGAAATGCAATGGGTTGCCCGCATCCATAAAGCGATCGATGAGAACCGACTGCTGCTTTACCGCCAGAACATCGTTGCAGTGGCTGGGAACGATAGCGTGGCGCATGCGGAAATATTGCTTCGCATGCTGGATGAGCATGGAGCCATCATTCCTCCCATGGCTTTTATTCCTGCGGCAGAGCGCTATAACGTCATGATAATGATTGACCGCTGGGTGGTGAAGAACACTTTTGAATGGCTGGTGGCAAATCCATTGAGCCACAACAATCACCCGCTGTACCTTTCCATCAACCTTTCCGGCCAATCGTTGGGTGACAAGAATTTCCTGCACTATATCGTGGATGAATTCATGCGCACGGGCGTAGACGCCGAGCGGATATGCTTCGAGATTACCGAGACTGCGGCCATCGCCAATATTGGTCGCGCCAAAGACTTTATTTCTACCCTGAAGAAACGTGGCTGTCGCTTTGCGCTGGATGATTTCGGCAGCGGCATGTCCTCTTATTCCTATCTGAAGAACCTGGATGTGGACTACCTGAAAATCGATGGGGCCTTCGTCAAGGACATCGTGCAGAACCCTGTGGATTTCGCCATGGTCGAATCGATCAACCGCATAGGCCATGTCATGGGAATCCAGACCATCGCCGAGTTCGTCGAGGACGAAATCATCCTGGAAAAGCTGCGCGAAATTGGCGTGGATTTTGCACAGGGTTACGCAATCCACAAACCTGAGCCACTCATCCCCTGCGTTTTCCCTGTGGGCATCGCGTCAGTGGGATAGATTCCTTCAGAAAGCGGCGCAGGCGTTTGCATTGCTGGCGATGGTGGAGATTGAGCACGGCGACGCGGACCCTGCGCGGTTAGCGCATTAACACTTGATGGTGTTCGATTCCCCCACCATGGATGCGGCAAGGCCGACTTTATTGAAAGCGCGGGCGTGCGTGGCGGCGCGGATCGGCGACGAGATCACGCTCAAGCGCATCAAGCAGTGCGGTCACACCGTGCAGCGGCATCCGGAAAACCCCGACCTTACCCCGATCGAGGTTGGTCTCACCCGCCAGGAACTGGTGATCGAAGGCATTGCTGTTGGGGTGATTCGCAGCGGCTCGCCGTTATAAGTTAAGTGCGGCCTGCCGCGGCGGCACCACTACAGGTCAAGACGCTCGCGATAATGAAATAGTTTGTCACCGTAGCTGGCGACTTCTTTCAACATTTTCTCTCGGTCGGCGCATTTGAAGATTCTTACGCGCTGATCGGGAAATGCTTGTCCGGCATCATTTAACAAAAACGGCAGTTCTTTATCGTTCGGGGTAATGTAAATCGAGGGTTTTCCGAGAATCAGTGCCCATCCGGCTTCGTAAAGCACGCTGGACGGGATTTTCTTGGGGAAGAAAAGAATAAAGTTTTTGCTTTCGCGCATGGCTTGCAAATCAATTTGCAACGCCAATATCTTCGGGTCCCAGGCATCTTTTACCGGCAGGCTCGTACCCGCATAAAACACGGATGGGCAATTACAGTTGTTCTTCAATACTTCGATTAACGCGAGCACGGCGTCACGGTGTTCCTGGTACTCGGCATCGTCTGCGGTGCCGGCCATGGCGGCGGCAATAAATACATCGTATTTAAAGCGATGCAAAGCGATCTCGACGCGCTCTTTGACCCACATATAAGCATCTGCGTCTTTGTTGGACGGTTTGACAATAGCGGTGTGCGAACCGCGCACGACTTTACGGCGCGATGAGGCCAAGCCAATACCGGAGCTCAGCGGATCGACCCAAAGATCGCTGATACCTTCAACCGCCCAAGTTGGGATGGTCTCTTTGCGCAGGGTGTCGGCTTTCTCGTCGAGTTCGATGTGATCTTCGAAGCTACGGTTGATCTTGGTGACGAATTCGCCATGCGGTTTGAGTGCGCGTGCATCGTAAGAGAACATGCTGAGAAATCCAGGTATGCGCATTGAACCTAGTTGCGGCGTTGCCATTAAAATCAATCCGCCGATGCGGGTCAACGCATTGCGGGCGCCGGATTCAACCAGGCGATGGATGACTGCCTTGCACAATAGCCCACCCATGCTGTGGCCGATCAACACGATGTTGGTGTAGTTGGCCAGTTGGTCGCGAATGATATCGGCGAATACATTGGCCTCAGCTTGCAAGGAAACCGATTGGGTAAAGTGCAAGCGGCTCTTTAATGTGCGGTATTGGTACATCCCGACATCGAGCTCAGGAATATCTTCGAAAATGAAACGAGGAAAATTTCCCCAGGTCGACTTGGTACCATAACGACCACCGCCCAGGCCATGCACGAAGATGACCAGTTTGTCGTTGACGGTGGGCTCGACACGCTGGTGCACCACCAATGGTTGCTCCCGTAGCGATAGCGCATCACTCGGCTCTGCGAATCGGTCTGCTGTCAGTCTGATCATGATCGCCTCTTGTCGCTTTCAGATTCTGTTCTTGTTACGCACTCTCGTAACTAAACTGCCCCGTACCACGATCGATGGCGATGTCCAGTTTGCCCGCTGCATTGATTTGGTATGAGAAACGGCGGCCACGTTGAAAGTAATAGAGCGTGGTTACCGTGCGCAGGGAGTGGGTGATGGGAGCGGGCATTGGTTCCTCTTGGCGTGTTGGGCTCGGCCTCACGCCTAACCATAGACCAGGGGGAGGTCGGGATTTACTGGATGAGTTTGGAGCTTGCCCTTTAGCCCCAATGGGTACGTGGCTGGTTTCCCGCTACGGGTTCAGCGACGCTCCCGCAAGCCCGCGAGGAGGCGAGGTGGATGAAATGTGGCGCCACTCACTTCTCCGCGTCGGGCACAAACCTCAGGACGTTGCCGTTGATGCAGTAGCGCTTGTGGGTGGGCGCCGGGCCATCGTCGAAGACGTGGCCGAGGTGGATGCCGGAACTGGCGCTGCGCACTTCCACTCGCGTCATGCCGAGCATCCGGTCTTCATGAAGGTTGATGGCGCCGCTCACCGGGTTGAAGAAGCTGGGCCAGCCGGTGCCGCTTTCGAACTTGGTGTCGCTGCGGAACAGGGGCGCGCCGGTGATGGGGTCAACAAAAGTGCCGGGGCGATGTTCGTCCAGGTGTGATCCAGTGAAGGCGCGTTCGGTGCCTTGCTCGAAAGCGATCTTCTGTTGCGCGGGGCTCAGTAGCTGGAAACCTAGCCACTTCCAGAAGGATGCTTGGTCACTGTAGCCGGTATAGCGGGATACCTCGCGCCCTTGCTCGAACAGGACAATGGTGGGGGTGGCGAACAAGTCTT
>JAAFGW010000107.1 GCA_010365175.1 Sulfuriferula multivorans
GAATGCGATGACGTGCGCGCGATGCTCCGTGAACAGAAAATAGCCAATCACAATCAGAAAACCGATCAGTACGATGCGCGATCTCGACAGCGTCTTCTGCTCGACCATGTCGCCCTGGTCGTGATGATGTTCATGGTTCATCTGCGGATCCTATGGGTTGTTTGCAGGCCGATACTCAAATTCCGCCACGCTGCGCACAGGCGGGTTCTTCCGTGTAATGTTGAGCACGATGCGGAAAGGGCTGCTGCTCGGCGGGAAATTGAAGAAGGCGCCGTAGCTGGTGACCTGATCGATCAGCATCGGTTCAAGCCGCCTTTTCGTGGCGGCCAGGCCAAGCGGCGTTACCGTCGCGTCGACCCTTGCATCGGTGATGCGCTGACCTGTCTTGGCATCGAACAAGGCGACAGTCAAATGATGAGAACCTGTGCGTAACCATCGCCCGGGATGCATCTTTGGATCGTGCTTCTCGGTCTGTTTCCTGATGACTTCCGCCGGTACGACGCCGTAGTAGATCTCCATGCCGTCCACCGTCATACTTAGTTCCGCGGCGCTGGCCGGGAACAAGGCATTGAGCCAGAGCGCCATCACGATCAGGCTGCGCCGGTTGAAAAAATGATTGGGTGCCATCGCTTTCTCTCCTTAAGATTTCGATCTGCTTTCCAGTTCTCGCCGAACTGCGGCATCGACTTCACGCTTGCTTTGCCGGGTGAGACGCAAAATCAGCCAGATCACGCCGATCGGGCAAGTCAGCAGCAACAGCGCCACAAGGAGGGTAACCGGGGTCACCCCGTATCGGTAGAACATGGCGAACGTCACCGCCACGGCGAGGAATGCGCAGAACACATAAGCCACGCGCTTCATGACGTGGCCTCCTTCGCATGTACGTCAAGCCGCACCCGTTTTAGCAATGCGGAATTCACGATCACCGAAAGCGAGGACAGCGCCATCGCCGCCGCCGCGAAGATCGGGTTGAGCAAACCGAATGCGGCGATGGGAATGCCGACCGTGTTATAGATGAATGCCCAGAACAGGTTTTGCTTGATTGTCCTCATCGTCGCTCGCGACAACTGGATCGCTGCTGCCACGTCGCGCACATCGTTCTTGATCAGGATGATGCCGCCGGTTTCCTTCGCGACATCGGAGCCGGAGCCGATTGCAATACCGATATCGGCGGTCGCCAGCGCCGGGGCATCGTTGACGCCGGTCCAGTAATCGCGCACAAGTGCCGCGCCTTTTTGCAGCATAGGGGATGAGGCTGCACCGACCGCAAGGTTGATCCATGTAAACACAGCATCTATTGCCGTTACCCGTGTTTTAATTACAGCCGCACGCGACTGAGCCGTAGCGCATTGGTTACCACTGATACCGAGCTAAAACTCATCGCGGCGGCGGCGATCATCGGTGACAGCAGCAGGCCGAAGAACGGATACAACACACCAGCGGCGATAGGCACACCGATAGCGTTATAGATAAAGGCAAAAAACAGGTTCTGCCGGATGTTCCGCATGGTGGCACGGCTTAACCGCCGCGCGCGCACAATGCCGCGCAGGTCACCCTTGACCAAGGTTATGCCGGCACTCTCCATGGCCACGTCGGTGCCAGTCCCCATGGCAATGCCGACCTGTGCTTGGGCCAGCGCCGGCGCATCATTGATGCCATCGCCGGCCATGGCCACGATCCGGCCTTCGGCCTGAAGTTGCTTGACGATCTCAGCCTTCTGTTCCGGCAATACCTCGGCCTGAACCTGATCAATATTCAGTTTGCCGGCAACCGCATCTGCGGTCCTGCGGCTGTCGCCGGTCAGCATGACGATGCGGATGCCTTCGGCATGCAGGTCGCGAATTGCTTCGGGCGTGGTCTCCTTGATCGGGTCGGCCACGCCGATCAAGCCGGCCGCCTTGCCGTCAATCGCGAGCAACATGACTGTTTGGCCCTCGGCGCGCAGGCTGTCCGCCTGTCGCGGCAAATTGCCGGCGTCGATGCCAAGACTCTCCAACAGCTTGTGGTTGCCGAGAGCCACCTGATGTCCATCCACCTTACCCGTGACGCCCTTACCCGTGACGGACTGAAAGTCATCTACCTTGGTGAGGCTCACTTTACGTTCCTCGGCGCCGCGCACGATCGCCTCGGCCAGGGGATGTTCGCTGGCCCGTTCCAGGCTGGCCGCCCACCGCAGCGTGTCGAGTTCCTGGAAACCAGCGACGGGGGTGATTGACACCAGTTTCGGCTTCCCTTCCGTCAATGTGCCTGTCTTGTCGATGACCAGGGTATCCACCTTGCGCAGGACTTCCAGCGCTTCGGCGTTCTTGAACAATACACCGATCATCGCGCCTTTACCTGTACCCACCATGATGGACATGGGCGTGGCGAGGCCCAAGGCGCAAGGGCAGGCGATGATCAGCACCGCCACCGCATTAATCACGGCATGTGCCAGACGCGGCTCCGGCCCCCAGACGCCCCAGGCGCCCAGCGTAATTACCGCTACGACGACCACCGCCGGGACAAAATAGCCGGACACCATATCCACCAGTTTCTGAATCGGTGCGCGTGAACGCTGGGCCGCAGCAACCATGTTGACGATCTGTGCCAGCAGCGTATCCGCGCCGACTTTCTCGGCCTTCATGAGCAGACTGCCGGTACCGTTGACCGTCGCGCCTATCAATCGGGCGCCGGCGGACTTCGAGACGGGTATGGGTTCACCGGTGACCATCGATTCGTCGACATGGCTTTCACCGCTGATCACGGCGCCGTCCACCGGCACCTTTTCACCGGGACGCACACGCAAGGTGTCACCGGGCCGTACCTGTTGCAGCGGAGTATCCTCTTCGGTGCCATCGTCGCGCACGATGCGGGCGGTGTTGGGCGCCAGCCCGAGCAGCAACTTGATGGCAGCATTGGTGCGGCTGCGCGCGCGCAGCTCTAGCACCTGTCCCAACAGCACAAGGGCGGTGATGACGGCGGCCACCTCGAAATAGGCTGGAACGACGCCCATCGCGTTGTATACCGACTTCGGGAAGACGCCGGGCACAAACGCCGCAACCAAGCTGTAGCTCCACGCGACCGCGACACCCAGGCCGATGAGGGTAAACATGTTGAGATTCCAACTGATCACCGATCGCCAGGCGCGCACGAAAAACGGCCAACCGCCCCAGAGCACCACCGGTGTGGCCAATATCATTTCAAACCATTTCCGGTAGCGAGGAGAAATAAGCTCGGCCATGGCTTGCGGCCAAAACTCGGCGGCCATCGCGCTCAGGAACACCGGGATGGCGAGTGCAGTACTCAGCCAGAAGCGGCGACTCATGTCGTCCAGTTCACCGGTGTCCTCCTCCGCAGTGACGGTGCGCGGCTCTAACGCCATGCCGCACTTCGGGCAAGGCCCGGGATGATCCTGCACGACCTCCGGATGCATGGGACAGGTATAGGTCATGCCACCACTCTCAGACGACAGGGCCGCCGGCGCCGCCTTGTTGCCAGTGATGTACCTTCCGGGATCGGCTTTGAACTTATTGAAGCAACCGGCCGAACAAAAATAATAGGTTGTTCCCTGATGGATCGAGGTGCGCGCGGCTTTCTTCTCTTCCACCGTCATGCCGCAAACCGTGTCAGTGACCACATTACCTCCTCTCGGCATCTTTGCCGTTTGCATGAGTAAAACCGACTGTCCGCCGCTTTGTGTCTGAACCTGCACCCTGTACCTGGGTACAGCGTCAAGCCGGATGGAGCGGTCGCGCGGGCGGAGCGCAAAGCTCCGGGTCAAGCGTCCAAACGGCGCTACAGCGCCAGTCGCGAGAAGCGAACCCTGATGGGCGGCCCGGGTGCAGGAGGCTGCAGGTCGTCCACTCGGCTGGGCGCGGAGACGACGGGTGTCGCTGCGATCCAGACGAGCACAACGAAAGGCGCCCGACCGGGATCGGTCAAATCAAAGCCGGATTGCTGCTTGAGCAAAGACTGCGAGCGATCGTCGCAAACCTTCAGGCACAGCGCCTTGGATGCGCCCGAACCGGCATCGTGGCTTGCGATGGCTCCCGCATGGCCTGCTGAAATCCCGAACGCTGCCTCTGTTGCAGAGGAGTACGCCACTGAGGAGCCATGGCTGTGGGTTCCGCGGGCCTCCAACAGACACGCATTGGCGACCCCTGAAGCCAGGGCAAACAGCCACACCAGCAACACCACGAATGCGGTGTTGCGCTTGGCGCGGGTGTTGGAGAAAGGCTTCATGATGGGCAAAGAGTGCGATAAGGCCAGTACAGAATAGGCAGCCCCAGCATACAAGTATTGATATTTGTCAAACGATGGCAGTATGGCTGGAACGAACGGCAGGTGTGCGGGTAAGCGCCATGAACTCGCTGAGCGATGCCAGGCAACAGGGCAGGCTCACCCCTGCCCCGTCAGGAAATTTCTGTCTGGGACGCCAGGACAAGAGCGACTGAAGTTTGACCATCGACCGATTTCGCGAAAGGCCGTCCGCCGTGCATACGGGCAATCGTCGCAACGATCGCCAGTCCAAGCCCATGATGGCTCTCGGCTTGGGCGCGTGACGGGTCGGCACGGTAGAACCGATCAAACAGGCGTGGCAAATGCTCCGCAGCAATAGGCTGTCCGCGATTGATTACCGCGAGCTCTACAAAACCTGCGCCACGTGGCGTCAGCTCAATGCGAACTGTGCTGCCGCGTTCTGCATAGCGAGTGGCGTTGCCCAGAAGATTGGAGATCGCCCGCTTGATGAGCGGTACGTCGAATTCGCCTGCGAAGTCCCCTGCGATCTCGACTTGCAATTCCGCGTCGGACAATGCAGCCTCATGGTAGTCAGCCACGTCGAATGCGACTGCCGCCAAGCTGGGAACATGCGTGCGTCGCGCGCGTGCCCCGCGCTCGGATTGCGAGAGGAACAGCATGTCCTTGATGATGCCTGACATACGGTGCAGATCCTCCAGATTGGAACCCAGCATGTCGCGCAACGCTTCGGGATCGCGCTCTTTACGCAGTGCCAGCTCCGTGCTGGTGATGATGGTGGACAGCGGCGTATTCAACTCGTGCGCGACATCGGAATTGAAGCCCTCCATTTGTTCATAGGCACGTCCCAGGCGCTCGAGCAGTGCATTAAACTGCTCGACCAGCGGTTGAAGCTCTCCCGGCTGAGCCGAGCCATCCAGCCGTCTGCCGAGGGTGTCGGCGGCCAGGTCTCTGGTCTGGTCGACCAGATGCTGCACCGGCGCATGCCCCAAGCGGACCAGCAGGAAGCCGCCCGCAGACACGACCAATGAGCCAAACAGTGCGACCGCCACCAGCGTCACTGCCAGTCGCCTGAGTAGATCATCATCAGCGCGCGTGTCCATCGACAGCTGTGCGGTCAATTCGTCAAAGACGCCAGCTGTTGATGCCAGTGAGAATTTCGCCGCGTGCACCCGCTTCACCTCAGCCCGATTCTGCGCACTGCGGTAGACCAGGGTGCCATCTTGCTCGTACAGCTCAAGTACCAGATCGGTATGACCCGCAAAAAAATCGTCGAGCTTGTGCTTGAGGTTGGGTAGATCCCCTTCAAGCCGGGCTTCATCCAGCAAATGGGTGACGATGGATTGCTTTTGCGCCAGCGCGTCAGCCTGTCTTGTATCCAGATTGAATGCAATTGCGATGTACACCGCTGCCGACACAAGTGTCAGACCAAGAAAGGTCTGAATCGCCAACCAGGTTGAGAGCCGTCGATCCAGCGACCACTTTCCATTCTGCTTCACAATGGCCGGTCCTCCAGCACGTAGCCCATACCGCGCATCGTTTGCAACAGCGGGCGGTCGAAGGGGAGATCGAGTTTGCTGCGCAATCTACGGACCGCGACATCGACCACGTTCGTTTCGCTGTCGAAGTTCATGTCCCATACCTGCTCCGCAATTTCGGTGCGTGACAGCACCTCGCCTTGGCGACGCAGCAGCAGTGTGAGCAAATTAAACTCTTTGGCGGTGAGGTCGAGCCGCTGGCCCGCGCGAGATGCTTTGCGACGCAGAAGATCAACTTCCAAATCAGCCAATTTGAGCATGGTTGCCTCGGCTAAAGTCTGCCCGGGAGTGACGCGTCGCATGAGCACCTGAATGCGCGCAACAAGCTCCGAGAACGCGAAGGGTTTGATCAGGTAGTCGTCGGCGCCACTTTGAAGGCCAGTGACACGATCCTCGACACGACTAAGGGCCGTCAGCATCAGCACAGGTGTCTGCTTGCTCTGTTTCAGCGCGGCCAGCACCCCCAGGCCATCGATACCCGGCAGCATTCTGTCAAGGACGATAACGTCGTATTGGCCCTCGACCGCCAGATGCAGGCCATCGATTCCATTGTTGGCTACATCCACGACAAAGCCTTCCTCTGTCAAACCCTTGCGCAGGTATTCGGCCAGTTTGAACTCATCTTCAATCACCAGAATTTTCATGGCTGTATTTTCGTGCAAGGTAAGGGTTGGCAAGATGACATATTTGTCATCTTGCTGTTGGTGTTCTGTCGGTGGCGGTCATTTAAAGTTCTTCCCATGCCCTTAGGCAAAGTTTTAGGGGCAATGGGCACTGGGCGATCTATCTGGGTGCGGAATGAAACTGTTTGAACGTGGCATTTCAGCCAGGTAGTAAGTCCGCGATTAGCTCATGGTCTATGGTCTATGGTCTATCGTCTTTGAGCGCGATCCGAAACGTAGTTATGCTAAACAAAATGACAAAATTCGTGTGGCGATTTCTGCTGACTTGCATACTGCTGGTCACGCTACCCTTTCAAGGGTTTGCGGCGACGGGCGTGTCAGTTTGCGGCCCAAATCACCACCAGATTTTTAGTTCTCTGTCACCAGTAAGCAATTCAGGCGCCGCAACGTTGCATGATTTGCCTGACGAAGTGTCTCATTACTCGGCGTCCTCGCTCGACGCTCATGATGCCAACGACTATTTGTCGCAGTCCAGCCTTTCGTCTAAATATCCTGGCTCAATTGACAGCACAACTAACTTCAACAGCAAATTCAAGTGCAAAAATTGCGCGCCTTGTTGTGTAAGTGCTGTGTTACCAAGCGAAATCGTCACGTATATCGCTACGTCGGGGGGCGGGGAAAATTTTCCAACCCTCCTTAGCGTTTCAGTCCTCCCTCCTATCGACGGTCTCGACCGTCCGCCGCAGCTCCTCCTCTCCTGATGGCTACTGTAATGGGGTGGCGTTGCACTTTCCGCGCGCGTTACCTGCTGGTTGCCTTACCACCCACTAAGTCCCCATAGCGATGTTCGCTTGGGTCACTCATCGTGATATGCGAGGTTTTCATGCTTTCTCTTTCCCTTCGCTGGGCAGTATTGTCTGCAGCAGCACCTGCAATGCTGTACCTGACAGCGGTGACTGCACAGGCACAGGCGCAGTCCAATTCTGAAGAGTCCACAGGCAATGCAGCGCCTACGCTGCAGTACCGGTCAGCTCTTTCGAACTATCGCGGCTTTAATGACCAAGCCGTCGCCCCATGGACGGAAGTCAACGACACGGTCGGCAAGATCGGCGGTTGGCGGGTTTATGCCAAAGAAGCGAGGAAACCTGATCCAGCAGCGACCGATACGGCGCCACCAGGCACCGACAAGAACATGATGAGCGAGCCCGTCAAGGGCATGTCGGGCTCATCGATGAACCACGGAGCCAAGCCATGACGCGCTTCAAACCCATACCGTGTGTCAAGCTGGTCGTCACGGGGATCTCGCTGGCAGTCCTGGCGGGATGCGCAAGTGTCAATTTTGACCAGGCCATTGCCAAAACCAACCAGGATGCAGCTGATTTCACGGCTGGCCGGCTGGCGCTGGCACAAACCAATACGCAGAAGGAAACGTCAGAACGTAGCGCTGCGGAGTTGCTCAAGCAGCCGCTCGGCCAGAGTGATGCGGTGCAACTTGCCTTGATCAACAGTCCTGCATTGCAGGCCATGCTGGCGGAGAACTGGGTAACTTCGGCGAACGCAGCGCAATCAGGGCGGATAGCCAATCCTCTTTTTACCTTCGAGCGTCTGCGTATCGGCGATGAGCTCGAATTAGGGCGCCTGCTCTCCTTTGGATTGCTTGACCTGCTGACCTTGCCACAGCGCAACGCTATCGCGCAGCGGCGCATCGCGCAAGGGCAGTTACGCCTGACCTCGGATGTCATCGACCAGGTGACCCAGGTGCGACAGGCCTGGGTCAAGGCGGTTGCTGCACAACAAAGCCTGAGCTATGCCAGGCAGGTGTTTGACAGCGCAGAAGCCAGTGCCGAATTGGCGCGTCGCATGCAAGCCGCTGGCAACTTCAGCAGGCTGGCCCGTGCCCGTCAGCAAGTGTTCTACAGCGATGCCGCAACGCAACTGGCGAGCGCACAGCACACGGCAACAGCGTCCCGCGAGGAACTGGTTCGCCGGCTCGGTCTGACAGACGCGCAGGCAGATCAGCTCAAACTGTCCGAGCGATTGCCCGATCTGCCCAAGGCTCCTCGCGACCCTGCCGATGTCAGCAAGCAAGCCAGCGCCTCACGGCTGGATATCCGTATGGCCCAATCAGCGTTTGAAGCGGCCGCCAAGGCGCAGGGCTTGAATGTCCTGACATCCTTCACGGACATCGAGCTGGGCATTCGCCACGATACGAAGTTCGACGACGCGGCAGGCACCAAGAAGACGGGCCGCGGCTTTGAGATCAGCTTGCGTCTGCCAATTTTCGATTGGGGGGGTACCCGGCGCGACGCGATGAACGCGCAAACCCTGGCGGCAGCCAATCGCCTCGAAGCGGCGGTGCGCGCTGCGGGCTCCAACTTGCGCGAGGGGTATTCCGCCTACCGCACCGCCTAT
>JAAFGW010000108.1 GCA_010365175.1 Sulfuriferula multivorans
GCAAAGCCTGCGCCTCGTCTATCAAGACAACCGGCTGGCGATCCTGTTGTGCCAGCGCAATAAAATGACGTTCCAAACGATGGAGCAAGTCTTCGCTGGCGCCTTCGGCTGACACGCCAAATTCATTCGCGATTGCGGCATATAAACCGCGTGGATCCAGTCCTGGATTGGGCACAAATGCGGCCTGCCAACGTTCCGGAAGCGCATTCAGCAATCGTCTTAGCAGCAGGGTTTTTCCGGTACCAACCTCGCCTTCGACCACCATAAACCCCTCCCCCGCATCCAAGGCATAGAGCAGCGTTTCGTGTGCGTCCTGATGGGGTTGGGTGGGGAAAAAAAAGCTGGTGTCCGGGGTTAGCCCAAACGGTGGCTCACGCAGGCCAAAATGCGCCCACCACGTGATCACGGCCGGGATTCGGGGAAACCATAGGTCTGAAAACGATTCTGGGTCGACTCCAGGTCAGGTTTCCAGTCCTTGCTGTCGCGAATCAGCGTGGTCTTGATCAGCACGACCAGTTCGCGCTTCTGACTGACCTGGCTCGTACTCCCGAACAAGCGGCCCAAAACAGGAATATCACTAAAGAACGGAACGCTGTTTTGGCCATCCGTATAGGTCTGCCCCATCAAGCCTCCAATAGCCACAATCTGGCCATCTTTTAGACGCACCACACTGTCAGTTTCCGAAATGCTGCTGGAAGCCAAAGGCAAGGAGTAGGTTCCCAAATCGCCCAGGCGAATCTCCTTGATTTTTTCCGTGACATTGCTGACCGATGGCCGGACGTGCAAGGTAATGTTGTCGCGTTCATCGATTTGGGGGGTCACATCCAGCGCAATGCCCGAAAAGAAAGGCTTCACCACAACCGTAGGTGGCGTGGCTGGCACACCGACCGCAGCAGCCGTTCCTCCCGTGACTTCGGTCACGAAGTAATCGTCCGTTCCAACCTTAAGCACGGCTTTCTGATTGTTGACCGTTGCAATACGCGGACTGGACAAGACATGCACCGCACCTTGATTCTTGAGCAGGTTGATGACCGCACCAAAATCCCCATCGTTGAATGCGAGGCCAAATACGCTTCCCACCGGACCTGGAATGACTCCCCCCAGCATTTGGGCTACCGTACCGCCCAGGCTGACGGGATTGTCCCTGTTAGGATTTAGACTGTTCACCCCTGCGGAAATCTTGCCGTTCTTCTGCAACGTGGCCCAGTTAATGCCCGCCTGAAAACCATCGTTCAACTGCACTTCAAGGATTTTTGCCTCCAGCATCACTTGGCGCACGCTGATGACCTCTGAGGCACGCAAGTATTTTTCCACCATCACCAAAGTGGCCGGCGGTGCCTTCACAATAATGATTCCGGATTGGGGGCTCACCACCACCTCGCCTCCAGTTCCGACCAAGGCTTTGAGCGAAGCGCTCACCTCCTCCCAATACTTGGAGTCGGTCGAGGTTTGCACACTGCTGGTTTCCTGCGAAATCGACCCGCCACCCGACGAAGATCCCGTGCTGCTGGATCCGCTGCTGGATCCGCTGCTTTGAATCGAACCGGAAATCACCCGCATATCCGACGTGCCCTTGCGCTGCATGGCCAGAGCATTCAACTGATAGATACGGGTTTGCACCGCCGGTGACGGCACGATGATGCGCTTGCCCTGCACTTCGTAATCGTAGCCATACAATGCACGCACGGCTTCCATCGCCTCCGGCACGGTGACCCCTTTGAGGTTGAGCGTCAGGCTCCCAGTCACATCCGGGTGCACCAACATGCTATAGGGTGTGCCTGTCACCATCCCTGTGAACACTTCTGATGCTTTGGCGTTGTTCACCGTCAGATTAAAGCGGGGCTCAGCAGCAGACCTGACGGCGACGGGTTGCGACTCGCGCACCGCTTCCATGATCGCCTGCTGCACGGCTGCGGGTGGCGTAGCAGTTTGTGTTGGCTGTGACGCAGTCGATGTGGCCAGTTCGGCATTCACCGCGTCCTTGCCCTGTTTGCCAAAGGGGCTGGCACAGCCAGCCAAAACCAATACAGCCAAAACAATGTGCTTATGCATGTTCAATTCCTGGTTTTTCGCGTCGGACGCGGTGGCGCCAATAGCTGGGTACGAGTCGATTTGTCGAGCAAATAAATGACACGGCGCCCGCCTTTACCCGAAATAACGATGTGATCTTCGTGTATGGCCGTCACCCGACCGCCTTCTACCGATTCACCCAGTTTGACAATGCTGCCGCCATACCAGGCAATCGAATGCTTTCCATTAAGCTTCACCCAGTCCAGAGCAGGCGCTTCTTGCAGCGCTTCCGTGCCAGGACTCGTCATCGCTTTCGGCAGCGCCGTGGGGTCAGGCAGCGAAGTTGCCGCCGCTGCTGGCAGCAACAAAGCCATCAAAACAAACAGCATCATACGCGTAGCCATGCTTCCTCCAGGCTCAGCGTATGAATGGTCAACGTCAGCGTCAATACCGGGCGTGTCGCCGTATCAAGCGAGGCCTCCACCCAGCTAAACCGCCAAGGCAACGCTTCCAACCGCTGAAGGTAGGCAACCAGGTCAGCATATTGCCCACTCAGCGTGACATCAAAACCATGTCGATAAAATCCCGGTGGGGTACCTTCAGCTGCGCCGGGCAGCAACACCGGTTGTGGGCTGAGCGTTTTAAACCCAATGATCGTCACACCCCCCGAGCCTTGCACCACATCCTTCAAAACCTGACGCATGCGCTCGGGCGGAATCAGCGAACGGCCTCGCGTTTCCAGTTCCGCATTCAGTTCGTCCAATCGGGCCTGCTGTACGGCGAGGATATTGTGGGCAACTTTATCGGGGTCGTTCAATGCAGAACCGGCCAATGCCACCCGCTGTTGTTCGATTTCCCGAATCGCAGCCTGTGCGGCCTGCACACGGTCGTTCGCATTGCGTTTTCGCGTTTGTCCCGAATCGATTGCCAGCGTCTGCGCCAGCGAGAAAACCACGATCAAGGCTGCCACGAAAACGAACACACGTTCCCGCAGACTTAATGCGCTCACGCGCTGGCTCAGCTTCCTGTATTTTTCACTGAGCATCCGCAGCTCCCTGGTCTGGCGAGTCGATTGAACCACCCGCAGTCAACTCAAAGTCGAGATACTGAGGCAGTGCAGCAGCCGTTGACTGACCCTCTGATGACGGGCTAGCCGGGGCGGAACTTGCCACCAGAGCGGTCATGCCAGAAAACTTCATACCGGCAAAAGAGGGCTGCTTGCCGAGTCGATCCATGTAAGTCGTCAACAAGCCGGCATTGAATGCCGCCCCTTTGAGCTGGACGTGGTCTGCCGAAAGATTGAAGCTGTTCAGCCAAACCCCTTCGGTTGAACTCAAAGCCAGTGCCCGCAAACGGGGAGAAAATCCCACCGATGTTTTTTCAATGGTGCCGCCAATTGCCTCCAGCAAGGTTTCCCGTTGCGCGACCTGGAGCTGCGTACTTTTGATCTGTGTGCTCAATTGCGGATTTACCACACGCTGTGCCTTGGCATTCAACTCATCCAGCCCCGCCTGCGCACTTGCCTGCGTCGCTTCTTCCTGAAGGGCCTGGGTTTCAAGCCCGCTGGCTTGATAGTGCAAAAAACCCGCCCAAATGAGCGCGCCGGCCAAAACGATACCTAGCCCAACCAACATTTCGCGCAGGCCAAACACATAGCGTTTTTTGAGCAGATGGGGGTTGGCCAGGTTGATCTGCTGACTCATGGTTTGGTGTCTTCCTTGCGCAGTGCCGCACCGATCGCGTGGAAACATGCGGTTGGCAATGCACTTACATCAGGAAACGAGGACATATCCAGTGCGCTGGCAAGGTCCATCACCTCCACCGGCAACGCAAGATTCCTGGCGAGTCCTTCACGAAACTGCTCGACGTTTTCCATCGGAACCAGCAACAGACGATCAACCGGCACCCCGCCAAACTGACGGTCAAAATGGTCCAGCGTGCGCTGGAACTCCAGCGTGAGGCGCTCGATCATGATGTCCAGATCGCCATCCATTTGCGCCTGGTTCACGCTCAAAGAGCGAACCATGCACAGCTCGCCGTCCAGTGTCAGTGTCAGCAACCCACCCGTTTCAATAAATGAAAAAACAGCCAGTGCGCGGCCCGGTTTTTCCAGCCGCGAAGCCAAATTGCGTTGTGCAGTTTCAACGATGTCAATGATGTCCAGATTGAGTCCGGCCTCAACAGCGTATTCCGTCTCTTCGGCGAGCAGGCTGTTTTTGGCGGCCACCGCAAAAATCTGGCGCGCATGGTTGAGATGTTCCGGTTGTGGGACCTCGAGAACATCTACCGTGCCATCATCCGGGTGATAGTCGAGCATGTCCTGAATCTGCCAGCGCACCGCAGCCCGCAGTTCATCGGAGGGTACATTGGGCGCTTCGAGCATGCGCATCTTGTAGACAGCAGGGCTTAGCACGAGGCTGGCCGGGCCTTTGCAATTCAATTCACTGAGCGCGTCGCTCCAGTTTTCGCCCTTGACCGTCAACACCCCCACGGCCAGTAACTTGGGCACCGCCACCCGGCGATCCACACGTGCGTAGGCGATGCGTCCTGGAAGGCGCAAATACGCAGTGAGACCGTGTTCAGTGGGACGACGAAAGAACCGCATGGTTTAAAACCTTAGTGTTTTCCTTAAACTAAATAAATAAGCTCTTGTTGTCAAAGGATTTCAATACATTTCACGTATATAAATCAGCGGTTTGCTGCCGCGATACAACCCAAAGCTCCCGCGCGCCACCGGATCTTTGTCCCAGGCCGCGCCGCTTCCCTTCCCTTGCAACCAGGTTTGATCCGCCCCAATCACGCTCTGGACTCCGGGTACACACGTTGAACCACTTCCTGTTGCACCCAGATGCACTCTCAAATCAACACTGCCGGTATTGAGGGTCGTGGCCGTGCCCGGGGCGGACAGCCGCAGATTACCCTTACCTTTAATAAATCGCCCGGTCAGGGACACCGAGGTTTCACAGGGATTGAGGTCGCGTTGCCAATTGCTCAGTTCCACATTGAGCGCCACGATCTGCGTGCAGAAATCCTCGGTATTGCGTGTAAACCCCACTCCATTCCAGACCTGGGTTTCGATTGGAATCGGCAGATTCAACATCTCCGCGCCGTGGGCATTGGAGAGTTGCAGGCGGCCAAATAGCATTCTTTTGCTGTTGCCTGCATCGAACGCAATACTCGGAAAATTGGCCGGCGTGAGTGTTTCAATAATGTTGTTGCCGACAACCGCATTTTCCGAGCTGTCGCCAATGCTGATCGAGAGCGAAATGTCCGCAACGAACTCCACCTCAGGCAAGGTCCGCTGAAAGAAGAATTTGTCATTCGAATTGGTGACCAGTAGCCCGGTGCCCGGCATTGTCGCGCTCGGCGTCACCGTGGCCAAACCCGGCACCCCGTCCAAAGTATGGGTCAACGGCGTATAGACGGGCGTCACTCCGGCCGCATCGAGCTTCCACAACGTGCCTCTGTAATTCACCGTCGTGGCGCCCGCTGCATTCCGCGCCATGATCGTGGCCTGCGGCACGGTGACATAGCCAAAAGGCTGACCGATGTAGGTAAACGTGCGTGGGCTGCAAGCCGTGGTGTTGAATGTCTTGAATATGGGAGTACTGGCAGGGACCAGGTCGAAATGGTCCGGCACGAAACGGCCCACGTTGAACACTACCGACTCAATGTTTCGCTCGGCCGCCGTTGAGCCATCCGCCGCGTCCACTGCGGCAAACGTGCTGTCCACCAATTTCATGGTGATCGTGCCGACTTCGGAATACGTGGCGTTCAGCGTTTTCACCACGCCGGAGGTGGCAGTCCACGTGCTGGCCGTCAGCCCACCCAAAACACAACCCGCGCTCGGCAATACGCAGCCGGTGAGCGTTGGCACGGGCGAACCCGTGTAATTAGTCGTGGTCGCGCCAAGATTATTGCGCGCTGTCGCCTCAATCTGGAAAGGCTGACCCGCTTTGTGGACATTGCCGCCTGTTACCACTATGTTGGCTAATGCACGTGAGCCTCCTGCCGCTGCACTGTTCACGTCGGTCGCGGTCGCGCTGCCGAAATTAGCCGGGCGAATCGCAAACGGATCGGTTGAACACCCCACAATCGTCGGCGCGCCAGTTGCCGGATACGTCATGCGAACGCGCGCATTGGGCCAGGCATTGGCTTCGCTGATACCGGGTAGCGTCTTGCGTCCCGAGTTTGCAGCACTGAACGTCATCGTCCCCAGATTGCGGATCAGGGCATACGCCCCGCAGCTTGCTGCGCTCGATGCATCGACGAGTTCCACCTTCACATCGCCAGCAAACGCGGTTTCGATCGCCGTTCCTCCTGTCTTGAGCGCAACAACATCGTGGCCAAAGCCGCTCGCTGCGACTTTTGTCTTGATCACGCCGGTCACGCTGCCAGCGGTGGTGGACGATTCAAACGCATTGAACCCTGCAGGTGCGACAGAGACTGCTGCACAGCTGCGTGCGGCAATGGAATCACGCAAGATCACTGCGCCCGTGACTTCGCTGTTGTACAGCCTGACCTCGTCGATCACGCCGTCTGCCGAATTCCCGGTGCCGGGGTTGGTGACAAAAGCGCTGCGATTATCGCCAACATAGAGCGTGCCAATGGCCGTGGACAAAGGCTGAACCGTGCCCATGGCGGCAGACTGGGACAACGCGCCATTGATAAAAATTTGCAACCGGTTATTGGCTGCAATGGGCGTCAACTTCCAGGTCACGCCGATGTGCACCCAGGTATTAGCGGCAAATCCGAGATTACCGGTCGTGACCTGAAAATCGTTATTTGCGTTATCCGTCAGGATAAAACTCAGCTTGCCGTTTAGATTCTGCCGCGCCAGATAAAACCAGCGGTTGTTGACAACGCTTGCATCCAGCAACTGGACGCTATTACTCCCGCCCCCGCTCCATGCGCCGTTGCTCTTGTACCAGAAGGTAATAGTGCCGCTACTGCCAATCTGGCTGTCTACATCGTAGCCCGTGTTGATCGCGTCTATCGTGCCGCTCGAGGTGTTGGATGGAATATTGCCGCCGTAGCATATCCGGCCGGCAGGAACCGTCTGGGCGCTGCCCACGGGCGAACCGTTGGTGCCACCGCCGGTACTGTTGGCGACACTGCCCGCCCCGCTCCAGTTCGCCTCGTCAAACCGGAACTCCGCAACCGGAGCGGGAATGAAAAAGCGCACCGCCGAACTGGCCGGTGGCACGACAGGCGTAGACCACACGTCGAAATCTGTCGTTGTGAGCGACCAGCCAATTTGAGCGCTTCCGCCGGTGGGGTGGTTGCTCGCGCCAAACTGGTAAACAAATTCGTTGGTGGTTTCTTCAAGAACCACTTGCAGGTTGAAGCTTCCCGTACGCGTTGAAGATCCCCATTCCGGCACATTGACCCAGGTCGCCACAAAGCGGCGATTGGGTGCTGTGC
This sequence comes from Sulfuriferula multivorans, assembly GCA_010365175.1. Taxonomy (GTDB): domain Bacteria; phylum Pseudomonadota; class Gammaproteobacteria; order Burkholderiales; family Thiobacillaceae; genus Thiobacillus. The sequence goes on from JAAFGW010000108.1 coordinate 7,435, forward strand.
CCTCGGTCGCGTAACTCACGTAGCAGGTAGCCGCGGGGCAAATGCCCGCCGCGCCGCTCGAAGTAGGGTCCAGATCAGTGCCATAGACACGCATGGTCCTGACGACACTGGCGTTGGGATAAGGGTAGGGATAGGTCGGAGGCGGCCCGACTGTCTGGGTTCCATAGCCACAAAACCCATTATTGAATTGCAGGCGGCCGTTGCTCATGATCTGCACTTGCGTGTAGTTCACGCCACCGAAATTGAACGTAAACCCCAATGGAAGCTGTGCCGTGATGTCATCGTCGACAGCCGCGCCAACATAGCCTGAGCTGCAGGAAGTCCCGCTTGTCCACGCCGCCCGCGTATGGGCAGAGGGACTCACCCAGCTATAGGGCGCCGCCACGTTTGCATAAGTTGCCGCATGCGCCTGACCTTCTGCCCAAGTAAACAGAAGCGCGCCACCCAGCGCAAGAAAAGCCAGCAGCCCAAACCGCACGGGGCCATGCATGCGATAAGCAGAAACCGTGTGATCCATTGTCATACGCTTCATTTTCCAAAGCTCCCCTGAATTTGCCGCACAACACGGTCCACACTGCCTATTGCGCCCGATGTGGCCGTGGATGTGACCTGATAAACCGCTACGTTTGTCGCTCCGTCTGTCTCGGGGAAATAATCGCATTTCACCACCACGGTGAATGACGACAGCGTACCCGCCAACGCGGTTGGCCCTGGCGCAGCCACCGTGGTCGGCGAAACCGGACATGGCGTCGGAGGCGGGAACGGAGGTGAGGACGGGGGTGGGTTTAGTGGATCCACCACCTGAAAAGCCGCCCACTCGATCCCTGCACGTGCCGCCTGATAGGCACGCGCACCCTGAATATCCAGCCCGCTGCTGATATTGCTAGTACGCGCCAGCGTCACCATGTAGCCGCCTAGTGCAGCCAAAATCACCACCAGAAAAATCGCCGTCGGCAACACAAAGCCGGCCTGGGTGGACGGCCGCCGCAACTCGCGCTTCGACACCAACATCTGAATAGGCCGGGGCATCATGGCTGATTACTCACTTGAGCGTTGCTGTGCAGGCGCACGGTTTCTCCCGCCATCGTCAACTCAATCGTCATGCTGACCAGACCGCCGCGCTCGGTAATGCCGGCCTGGTAGGTGATGGTGCAAGCTCCCACCTGCCGGGCCAATAGCGCCTGCGGCGTGGCGGCGGAGAATGCCGTCGGCTGGTACAACTGGCGCGTATAGCCCCAAAAGCGCGTCAACGTGCCCAGATTGGGATTGGCCGCGTTCGGCGTGCACACATACGACACCGGCCCTTCCACCACCTGAAACCGGTTGCCCGGAGACGCCAGCGGAAACTGCTTGGGGGTG
>JAAFGW010000109.1 GCA_010365175.1 Sulfuriferula multivorans
CGTGTGGTTTGCAGCGTGGCCCGCACCATCAATTGATTATTGCGGTTGGTTTCCAGACCATCGATTTCTTTCAGGAAATCCGGTGCTTTGATGCCAGCCGACCACACCATCATGCTGGCCGGGATGAGTTTTCCGTCAGCGGTCAGCATGCCGTTGGCGCGCACTTCAACGACCCGCTCGTTCGTGTACACCTCCACACCCAACTCGCCCAACCGTTCGGCAGCGGCGGCCGACAAACGCGGTGGCAGCCCCGGAAGAATGCGATCGGAAGCTTCGACGATGAGCAGCTTCAGGGTTTTGTCAGGATCGATTTTTTCCAGGCCATAGGCTGACAGTTCACGCGTGGTGTCATGCAGTTCGGCCGCGAGCTCGACTCCTGTTGCCCCGGCGCCGACGATGCCCACGGTGTGCTGGGCAGCCGTCACCTCCGCAGTCTGGGTGTGCGCGCGCAGGCACGCATTGATGTGGCGACGATGGAATTCGCGCGCCTGTTCTGGGGTGTCAAGCATGATGCAATGCTCTTTGACACCCGGCACACCGAAGTCGTTTCCCACCGAACCCACCGCGATGATCAGGGTGTCGTACCGAAAGCTGCGCCGCGGAATGATTTCCACACCCTCTTCGTCCAAGGTGGGCGCCACGCTGATTTCCTGGCGCGCGCGATCGAGACCGTCCATCCGGCCGAGACGAAACCGGAAATGATGCCAATGTGCCTGGGCAAGATATTCCAGCCGCTCGGCATACGAATCCAGGCTGCCTGCGGCAACCTCATACAACAGCGGCTTCCAGAGATGGGACGGCGAAGCATCGATCAGCGTAATGTGCGCACGGTTTTTCTTCTTGCCCAGCTTGTTGCCGAGCCGGGTCGCCAGCTCCAATCCACCGGCACCGCCGCCCACGATAACAATTTCATGCGCTTGTTGTTCTGTTGCCACGACCTGCTCCCTGCTTGCATTAAGCGCGAATGATACTCGCAACATTAGCGGTCGCTTCTATACATTCCTTAACACTTGTCGCGTCTGAACTCGTTAAAATTCCTTTAACCCAAATGGGGCACGCATTGATTCCCGGGATGAACCCACGAATCGTCCACCACCCCACCGCCAGGAACCGACATGACCGAACCGATGCTTATCGCCAGGAACGCCACCACCGACTTGCTGCTGCTGCCGCAAATGGCCAACCGCCATGGCCTCATCACCGGCGCCACCGGCACCGGCAAGACCGTCACCCTGCAAACGCTAGCCGAGCATTTTTCCAGCCTCGGCGTACCCTGTTTCATGTCGGACGTGAAAGGTGATCTGTCGGGCATTTCACACGCGGGCGGCAGCAATGCAAAAGTGACGGAGCGGGTCGAAACGCTGAAGCTCGAAGGATTTGAGTACCAGGGCTACCCGGTCACTTTGTGGGACCCGTTCGGCACCAGCGGGCATCCGGTGCGCGCCACCGTGTCCGACATGGGCCCGCTGCTGCTGGGCCGCATGCTGGATCTGAATGAGACGCAGGGCGGCGTGCTGAACCTGGTATTCAAGGTGGCCGACGACAACGGCATGCTACTGCTGGACCTTAAAGACCTGCGCGCGATGCTCGCCTACGTTGGCGAAAATGCCAAGCAGTTCACCACCGAGTATGGCAACGTCTCGCCCGCCTCCATCGGCGCCATCCAGCGTGGCCTGCTGTCGCTCGAATCGCAAGGCGGTGCGCAAATTTTCGGCGAGCCCATGCTCAACATCGCCGACCTCATCCAGAGCGACAAAGGCCGCGGCGTGATCAACATCCTGTCAGCCGACACGCTGATGCAGTCGCCGAAAATGTACGCCGCGCTGCTGCTGTGGCTGCTGGCTGAATTATACGAAAACCTGCCCGAAGCCGGCGATCTCGACAAACCCAAACTGGTGTTCTTCTTCGACGAAGCACACTTGCTGTTTTCCGATGCCCCCGACGCACTGGTGGAAAAAATCGAGCAAGTAGTACGACTGATCCGATCCAAAGGCGTCGGCGTGTTCTTCGTCACCCAGAACCCCGCCGACGTCCCCGACAAGGTGTTGTCGCAACTCGGCAACCGGGTGCAGCACGCCTTGCGCGCCTTCTCGGTGCGGGACCAGAAAGCCGTCAAAGCCGCAGCCGAAACCATGCGCGACAACCCCGATCTGGACGAAGCCAGAGCGATTACCGAACTCGGTGTCGGCGAGGCACTGGTGTCTTTCCTCGATACCAAAGGCCGCCCCGGCGTCACCGAGCGCTGCTTCATCGTGCCGCCGCAAGGCCAGATCGGTCCCATCACCGCCGCACAACGACAGCAGTTGATGCAAACCTCGCTGGTGGCGGGCGCCTACGACAAAGCGGTTGATCGTGAATCCGCCTACGAAAACCTGAAAGCGCGGGCGACGCAGGCAGCAGAAGCGGCCGCCGCTCAAGCCCCAGCTGGGCAACCCACCGGAACTGCGCAGCCTGCAGAAAGTGGGGGCGGACTCGGTGGCATGTTAGGTGGATTGCTCGGCGGAAACGGACGCCGCCAAGGACTTGCGGAGTCGATGGCGAAATCCGCCGCGCGCGCGATTGGCAGCCAGGTTGGGCGGTCAATCATTCGGGGGGTATTGGGGAGTTTGTTTGGTGGGAAGCGGAAGTAGCTTACTTAGGGGTTTGTTGGCCAAGGGTAGCCCGGCCAACAAACTGCACGTCAGTTATCCGTTAGAAAACAATCGAGCCAGTTCAACCCCCGGATCAGGCGCCCGCATAAACGCCTCACCCACCAGAAAACTGTTGACCTGGTGACTCCGCATCCGCGCCACATCCTCGGGCGTCACAATGCCAGACTCAGTGATCACGATGCGCTCGGCGCCGATTTTAGGCAGCAATTCCAGCGTGGTATCGAGGCTCACCTCAAACGTGCGCAAGTTGCGATTGTTGATGCCCTGCAGCGGCGTGGTCAGTTGCAGCGCGGCGTCGAGTTCCTCAGCGTTGTGCGATTCCACCAGCACGGCCATCCCCAACTCGTGCGCCAGCGCTTCCAACTCCTTCATCAGCGGCAGTTTCAATGCAGCAACGATCAGCAGGATGCAGTCTGAACCCATCGCTCGGGCTTCATAGACTTGATACGGGTCGATGATGAAATCCTTGCGCAGCACTGGCAAACTGCACGCGGCACGCGCCTGCATCAGAAAATGCGTGCTGCCCTGGAAATAGTCGCGGTCGGTGAGCACCGACAAACACGCCGCACCGCCCGCTTCATAGCTGACAGCGATTTCGTCCGGCTTGAAGTCAGGCCGGATCACGCCTTTTGACGGACTGGCCTTCTTGATTTCGGCGATAACTGCCGGCAATCCTGCAGCCAGCTTGTTGCGCATGGCACCGATAAAATCGCGCGCGGGTGCGGTTGCGGCAGCTCGCGCCCGCATCTCGCCCATCGGGATGGCTTCCAGCCCGTCGGTAATTTCGGCATGCTTGGTGGTGAGGATTTTCTCGAGGATGTCACTCATGACTGGCTGACCACACTCGCTTGGCTGAAGTCGCGATAACGCTCCAGCGTGCTACGCGCCGCGCCACTGGAAATTGCGCTCTGCGCAAGCGCTACGCCATCCATCAGGCTGGCGGCACAGCCGGACACGTAAATCGCGGCCCCCGCATTGATTGCCACAATGGCCGCTGCGCCGGCATGGCGGTTTTCCAGCGCAGCCAGCAGCATCTCAACCGCTTCGTCCTTGCCGTTGACCACCAGTTCGCTGGCCGCCACTTGTGGCAAGCCGAACAGTCCAGGTTCGAGTTCGTATTCGGAGATATGGCCGTCTTTCAGTTCGGCCACGAACGTCGGAGACGCAAGGCTGATTTCGTCCAGTCCTTCTTCAGCATGGACGACCAGCACATGGCGGCTGCCCAGTGTCTGTAAAACCTTTGCAAGCGTGCCGGTGAGTTCGCGATTGAACACACCCAACACCTGGTTCGGCGCACCGGCCGGGTTGGTCATCGGGCCGAGCATGTTGAACAGGGTGCGTACGCCGAGTTCGCGTCGCACCGGTGCCGCGTACTTCATCGCACTGTGATGGTTGGGCGCAAACATGAAGCCGACACCGATGGACTTCACTGCTTCGGCAACTTTTTCGGGCGCCAGATTGACGTTGACCCCCAGTGCTTCGAGCACGTCGGCGCTGCCCGAAGTCGATGACACTGATCGCCCGCCATGTTTGGCGACCCGCGCGCCACACGCTGCGGCAACAAACGCGGCAGCGGTGGAAATATTGAAGGTATGCGCGCCGTCGCCGCCCGTTCCGCAGGTGTCGACCAGATAGTCCACGCCCGACAATGGAACCTTGGTCGACAACTCGCGCATGACCTCAGCGGCGGCGGCGACTTCGGTCACACTTTCGCCTTTCATGCGCAACGCGACCAGGAATCCGGCGATCTGCACGGGCGTGTACTCACCGCCCATCAGCGAACGCATCGCTACCAGCATGGCATCACGCGGCAGGTTCTGGCGATCGGTCAGAAGGGTGAGAATATCCTTGTACTGCATCACACACGCTCCTTCAGGAAGTTGGCCAGCATGACGTGGCCGTGCTCGGTGAGGATGGACTCGGGGTGGAACTGAACCCCTTCGACGATCATCGTCTTGTGGCGCACCCCCATGATTTCGCCATCGTCGGTCCATGCAGTGATGTCGAGGCAATCCGGCAGCGATTCGCGCTCAATCACCAGCGAGTGATAACGCGTGGCGCGGAACGGATTCGGTAGCCCATTGAACACGCCGACATCAGTATGCTGGATCATCGAGGTCTTGCCGTGCATCAGTTCCTTGGCGCGGATGATCTTGCCACCAAAGGCCTGACCGATGCTCTGATGGCCAAGGCAAACACCGAGGATTGGGATCGTGCCGGAAAATTCCTTGATCAGCGGCACCGATACGCCCGCCTCGTTGGGTGTGCAGGGGCCTGGCGAAACCACAATGTGATCGGGCTTCAGTGCGGCAATGCCGGCGATATCGATCTCATCGTTGCGAATCACCTTGACGTCTTCGCCCAACTCGCCGAAATACTGCACGAGGTTGTAAGTAAAGCTATCGTAGTTGTCGATCATCAGAAGCATGGGGGAGTCCTTCGGCGACATCGCGCCGTGGCGGAGTAATGGCTTGTGTCAAGAGCTGCGAATTATAGCCGTGCGCCCCCTCTCGCAAAAACAAAAAAGCGCCCACAGGCGCTTCAAGGACCGGTCTGTGCGGGTGCTATTTGAGCTTTTTGAGGCCCAACAAACCCAGCACGTATTTTTCATACAGCGGTTCAGTCGTGCCTTTTTTCATTTTGTGCATGAAGTATTTTTCGAACGCGACCTTGGCCAGGTGCACCCATTTTCCTTCCTTGAACCAGTTGACGTTGCGCGGCGGAATCTGCGGCAGTGCGACAAAAGCCGCGCCGGTATCGCCAAAATCGGCCAGGCAGATGGCATTCCAAGTGGCTTTTTCGGTAGGCTCGCGGCCATCGAGCACAGCGCGGATATTGTGCGAGGTGGCAGTCACCATGGACTCAATCATGTAGCCGGTCTTCGGCGTTCCAGTCGGCACGGGCGTGACCTCGACCGGCGGTATAGCGACGCATACGCCCACCGAATAGATATTGAGGAATTTCGGATTGCGCTGATGCGCATCGATCGTGATGAAACCACGCGGATTGGTGAGCCCTTCAATGCCGAACACCGCATCGATACCCTTGAATGCAGGCAGCATCATCGAGTAGGCAAACGGCAGTTCGTGCTCCTTGATGACTTCGCCCTTGTCGTTGTGCTCGGCGACGAACATCTTGCCGGCTTCGACCTTGGTGACTTTTGCATTGCAGATCCATTTGATGTGACGGTCGCGCATCGCAGATTCGAGCATGCCTTTCGAATCGCCGACCCCACCCAGACCCAGATGGCCAACGTAAGGCTCAGAGGTCACATAAGTCATCGGAACCCGATCACGGATTTTGCGCCTTTTCAGGTCGGTGTCCATGATCATGGCGAACTCATACGCCGGACCGAAACATGAGGCGCCCTGCACTGCACCCACCACGACAGGGCCAGGGGTCTTCACAAAATCTTCCCACGCGCGGCCCGCGATTTCAGCATGTTCGACCTGGCAGACCGACTGGGTATGGCCTTCCGGTCCCAATCCCGGCACTTCGTCGAACGCCAGCTTGGGCCCTGTCGCGATAACCAGAAAATCATAGTCCACGATCTGGCCGTCTGTGAGTTCAATCTGGTTGCGATCCGGATGCACGCGCGCCGCGCCCACTGCGATGAAGTTGATGTTTTTCTTGCCCAGATACTCTGCGGCGGGAATGGTGATGTCGTCACGCTTGCGCCAGTTGACCGCCACCCAGGGATTGGACGGCGTGAACTGGAAATACGGCAGATTCGAAATGACGGTCACCTTGTCTTCGGTTCGTGCCTGCTCCCGCATTTCATACGCCATCGTCATGCCGCCTATGCCGGCGCCCAAAATCACGATATGTGCCATATGCCTTCTCCTTGTTGATGGTTACAGCATAGTCTGCAATCATCGTGCCATCGCATGTCACGCCTGATTGCGCCATTTGGCGCGGCACACCTGTCACGACATGACTATAATGTCATGACACAAAACACTGAAAGTCATGACGCCATGACGGCTACGCCTCAACTCGAATTGCAGCACCTGATTGACACCAACGACCAAGCTTTTGTGGTGATCGATCGCGACTACCGCATCGTGGCGGCCAATCAGCGCTATGTCGAAGCTTACGGCAGCACGGCTCACGCTCTCGTCGGCCAGCATTGCTATGCCGTGTCCCACCATGCGTCACGCCCCTGTCACGAAAACGGCGAGCAGTGCCCGCACCAGGCATTGTTCGAACGAGGCGAAGCGGTAGAAGTGCTGCACACCCATTTCCATGCCGACAACCAGCCCGAGCGCACCCGCATCCGTGGCCACGTCCTGCGCGGCATGAATGGTGAGCGCTACCTGGGCGAGCAACTCTTCCCGCTGGAAGCAGACGCCGGCACGGATTGCGACGCCATGCAGATGGTGGGGCAATCCGCTACGTTTCTGAGTTGCATCGACAATCTTGCGCGCGTGGCCGACAGCGCAGCATCGATCCTGCTGTTTGGCGAAAGCGGTGTGGGCAAGGAGCTGGCTGCTCGTTTCATTCATGTCCGTTCGACACGTTCTGGTGGTGCCTTCATCGTAATCAACTGCGCGGCCGTGCCGGAAAGTCTGTTCGAAAGCGAGTTGTTCGGCCACGAACGGGGTGCCTTCTCGGGTAGCAGCGGCCAGAAAAAAGGGCTGTACGAACTGGCAGATGGTGGCACGCTGTTTCTGGACGAGGTCGCCGAAATTCCTATGGGATTGCAGGCCAAGCTGTTGCGCGTTCTTGAAACCGGCGAATTCCGGCGCGTGGGCGGCACCCAAACACTCAAGGCCGACGTACGCCTGGTATCGGCCACCAATCGCCGGCTGCTGGATGAGGTTGACGAGAAACGGTTTCGGCTTGATCTGTATTACCGGCTGGCAGGCATTGATGTGACGCTGCCTCCGTTGCGCGAGCGTCGCGATGACATTCCGGCGCTGGCGACCTTGTTGCTCAAGCGCCTGGCAGGTGGCAAGCGTGCGTGCTACCTGGATTCTTCCGCGCTGGCCACACTTCGGGCATATGAATTTCCGGGCAATGTGCGCGAACTGCGGAACCTGTTGCAACGTGCGGTGCTGACCTGCCGCGACGGTGTGATCCGCGCCGCAGATATTCAACTCCCCATCACGACCATTCCGATACCGCAGAATGCCCAGTCGCTGGCCGACGTCGAGCGCGCCCACATACGTGCCCTGCTCGATACCCATGCCGGACATCGCAGTCGGGTAGCGACTGCGCTTGGCGTGACTGAGCGCACGCTTTATCGAAAACTCAAGCGATACGGCCTGAGTTGATCATTCAATCGCGGTGCCGAATCGCGCCTGCGCCAACTCGGCTGCGCGGATGACGGCACGGGCCTTGTTCAGGGTTTCAATCCATTCGTTGTTGGGTATCGAATCGGCGACGATGCCGGCGCCGGCCTGCGCATACAGCATGCCGTTCTTGATCACGGCGGTGCGGATGGCAATTGCCAGGTCCATGTCGCCGTTGAAGCCCAGGTAGCCCACCGCGCCAGCGTAGATGCCACGTTTGCTCGGCTCGAGTTCGTCGATTATTTCCATCGCCCGTACCTTGGGCGCGCCGGATACGGTGCCCGCCGGGAAACTGGCGCGCAGTACATCGAGCGCGGACAGTCCCGGTTTCAGGCGGCCTTCGACGTTGGACACGATATGCATGACGTGCGAATAGCGCTCGATCAGCATGTGCTCGGTGACCTTGACGCTGCCGGTGACGGCGACGCGCCCGGTGTCGTTGCGCCCCAGGTCGAGCAATTGCAGATGCTCGGCGCATTCCTTGGGATCGGCCATCAACTCTTCGCCCAGACGCTGATCATCCTCGCGCGTGAGTCCGCGCGGACGGGTGCCGGCGATGGGACGCAGGGTGACGGTATCGCCTTCCAGCCGTACCAGAATTTCAGGCGACGAGCCGACGATGTGGAATCCGCCCATGTCGTAATAAAACATGTAAGGCGAAGGGTTGAGACTGCGTAGCGCGCGATACAGCGACAGCGGCGAGGCGGTAAACGGACGCGCCATGCGCTGCGAAATAACCACTTGCATTACATCACCCGCGGCAATGTAATCCTTGGCTTTTTGCACGGCGGCCTTGAACTCGGCCTCGCCAAACTCGGAGGTCG
>JAAFGW010000110.1:0-1744 GCA_010365175.1 Sulfuriferula multivorans
TCCAGCGGCCCAGCCACACCAGCGGCCGACTTGCAGCACGCCCTTCGCGCCGGAACCACTCGGGTCGCTGGCGCAGCGTCCATGTGCCGGCCGCCATACCCCACCACATCACCCCCAACCAGGGAATCAGGGGCACGTAGTCCTCGGTGATCGGCTTACGGCTGATCAAGCCCAGCCAATTGAATCCATTTTGATTAAGAAATTCGGCTCCAGCCCATGCAGAGTGGGCGTAAATAGCTATGAATTTAATAGCAATTGCAGCCCCTCCGAGAACCCACAGCCAGCCGCCCCACCCGGCCGTCAGGCGCACGATCAGCAGCATCACGGCCAAACCGTGCAGCACCCCGAAGTAGATAAAGCTTTGGGGATACATCCAGTAAGAGGCCGCGGTGACCAGCAGCGCACCAGCGGCCACCTGGACCCAGCGCCGCCAGAACCGGGGCCAGCGCTGGCCCTGTTGGACAGCGATCGCCTGCCCCAGGCCGGCGGTAAAGAGGAACAAGCTCACAATGGCCGTGCGCTGCCAGGTCCAGAATGGGTCGGCGTAGAAGTTTTGCTTCAGATAGCCGAAGTGGTTCAGATCAAAGCAAAAGTGATAAACCGTCATCCAGACGATGGCCACGCCACGCAGGGCGTCCACCGAGTCATAACGGGAGGCAGAAGGCGTGCCGGTCGGGGAAGTCATGCGGCAACGATACCGCAAGATCGCACCTTTGACCCGGATCAGCGGCAACGGGAAACGGACCTTGCGTTTCGACTGCAAGTCGGGTGAAATAAACGGGGTGAACAAAAATCCGCCATCAAGCGAAGGCGATCGCCATGAAGTTCTACAAGACCTGCCAGCCATGACCTCCTTGGAGAATAAATCGCCGCCGACCCCTGCTGCGTCCGCCGGGGGCGACTGGCACCTGCGCGACGCGCATGAACTGGCCCATGAACATGACGTGAACCCGGCCCACGGCCTGACGGCTCAACAGGTCAGCCAGCGCGCCCGCCAGCATGGCGCCAATGAACTGCCAGCGAGCGGCAGCCGCAGCCTGTGGTCTCTGATGGTCGATCAGTTCAGCGACTTCATGATCCTGGTGCTGATCGCGGCGGCTGTCGTCTCGGGCATGATCGGCGACTTGATGGACACGCTGGTCATTCTGCTCATCGTGCTGCTCAATGCCGCCATCGGACTGGTGCAGGCCTGGCGCGCCGACCAGGCGCTGGCCGCGCTAAAGCGGCTGGCTGCGGCCCAGGCCACGGTGTTGCGCGGCGGCCAAGTAGCGGTGATACCCGCCAGCACCATCGTGCCGGGCGACATCGTGCTGCTGGAGGCCGGCAACCAGGTGCCGGCCGACCTGCGGCTGATCGAGATCGCGCAGCTCAAGGTGGACGAATCGGCGCTGACCGGCGAGTCGGTCACGGTAGCCAAGCATGCCGGCGTGCTGGCCGGCGCGGTGCATGCGCTGGGCGACCGGCTGAATATGGCGTTCAAGGGCACCACGGCCACGCACGGGCGCGGCCGCGGGCTGGTGGTGGCGACCGGCATGGCGACCGAGCTGGGAAAAGTGGCCGGGCTGCTGGCGCAGGACACCGACCGCAGCACGCCGCTGCAACGGCGCCTGGCCGCCTTTGGCAAGCGGGTGGCGCTGGCCGTGCTGGCGATTTGCGCGGTGATCTTCTTGGTGGGCTTGCTGCGCGGTGAGCCGCCGTTGCAGATGGTTTTGGTGGCTGTGAGCCTGGCCGTGGCAGCCATCCC
>JAAFGW010000110.1:1857-10566 GCA_010365175.1 Sulfuriferula multivorans
TCTGCTCGGACAAGACCGGCACACTCACGGAAAACCGCATGCGAACCGAATGCCTGCTCGCGGGCAACGGACCGGCCTGGCTCCCTGGCACGGCCCTTGCCGACGGCCTGCACCGCGAACTGCTGCGAGCGGCGGCCCTGTGCAACGATTCCCATCCCGCGCCAGAAGGCGGCTGGCAAGGTGACCCGACAGAAACAGCGCTCGTTGACGTAGCGGCTGCTGCAGGCCTGGACAAGTCGGCGCTGGATGCCGAGTGGCCTCGGGTGCAGGAACTGCCTTTCGATTCCGAACGCAAGCGCATGACCACCATCCATCGCAGTTCGCAAGGCTATGTGGCCTACACCAAGGGCGCGCCCGAGTCGGTCATTGCCTTGTGCAACGCCGATTGGCGGCCAGACGGTTGGGTCAGCATCGACCAGACGGCCTGGCTGGCGCGCGCGGATGCGCTCGCGGCGCAGGGCCTGCGAGTGCTGGCCGTGGCAGAGCGTGGCTACGAGCAGCTACCTGGGGCCGGGAGCGGGAGTGAGACGCTTGAAAGCGGTCTGCGCCTCATCGGGCTGGTCGGACTGATGGATCCGCCGCGCCCCGAAGCTGCTGCGGCGGTGCGCGAATGCATGGCCGCCGGCATTACGCCCGTCATGATCACCGGTGATCACCCGGCCACGGCGCGCGCGATCGCGCTGCGCCTGGGGCTGGTGATGGATACCGAAGCCCCGGTGCTGACAGGGGCCGACCTGGCGGCAATGGATGAAGAAACGCTGCGCGCGCGCGTGCAGCGCGTGCGGATTTACGCCCGCGTGGACCCGGCACAGAAAATTCGAATCGTGGAAGCCCTGCAGGCGCAGGGCGAGTTCGTGGCCATGACCGGCGACGGCGTGAACGATGCACCAGCGCTCAAGCGCGCCGACATCGGCATCGCCATGGGCAAGGGTGGCACCGACGTGGCCCGTGAAGCCTCCAGCCTGGTGCTGCTGGACGACAACTTCGCCACCATCGTGAGGGCCGTGCGTGAAGGCCGGCGCATCTACGACAACATCCGCAAGTTCGTACGCTACGCGATGACAGGCAACTCGGGCGAGATATGGACCATCTTTCTAGCGCCACTGCTACTGCTGCCGATACCGCTGCTGCCGATCCATATCCTGTGGGTGAATCTGGTTACCGACGGCCTGCCGGGCCTGGCGCTGGCCGCGGAACCGGCCGAACCGGGCATCATGCAACGGCCGCCCCGGCCGCCGGAGGAAGGCCTGTTCGCTCACGGCCTGTGGCAGCACATCCTGGGCGTGGGCCTGCTGATCGGTGGGCTGTGCCTGGGGGTGCAGGCCTGGGCGCTTTCAACGGGTCATTCGCATTGGCAAACCATGGTGTTCACCGTGCTCACGCTGTCGCAAATGGCGCACGTGCTGGCCATCCGCTCGGAAACCATGTCACTGTGGCAGCTCGGGCTGGGCACCAACAAGCCGCTGCTGGGCGCGGTGATGCTGACGTTTGCGTTGCAGATGGCCACCATTTACGTGCCCGTGCTCAACCCCATTTTCAAGACCCAGCCGCTGTCCGCTGGCGAGCTGGCCCTCTGCCTGGCAGCATCGGCCGTGGTTTGGGCCGCTGTGGAACTGGAGAAGGCCTGGCGTCGCCGCAGGACGTTCCCCAACGGTGATGCCACCGCCGACGCGCCACTGTCATAAAGGTCAGCCTATTCCAGGCGAACACCTTTGCCATCGGTGACGCTGATTTTGACGGGAATCCCGGCCTGCACGCTTTGCGTGACCGTGCAGAAATCTTCAAACTGACCCAATACACGGTCAAGATGGGTAATCTGCGCACCTTCTTTTCCGAGCTGGATCGCCACATCGATCTGCTGGATGCGCAAGCGATTGCTTTCGTTGCGATCGACGATACAGGTTGCCGTGGTCGTGATGCCGCCAGCATCCTGCTTGAACTTTTGCAGCGAGAACAGCAAACTCGCCGACAGACAGTTCGCCACTGCCGCCAGCAACATATGCATCGGAGCCGGACCTTCGCCCTTGCCGAGCGGTGCTGGTTCGTCGGCGAGCAGGCCGGGTATCGCCTCTCCAAAGTCCACCAGGAATTGGTAGTTCTCTTTCTGCGTAATCGTGACGCTTACTGTTTCAGCCATAGTCATCTTCCCTTGGAAGTTATTGTTCGAGAGACACGCTTATGCTACCGCCACCCATGGGATCATCCCTGGCGAACACCCGCCTTTTTCAACATGATTTCAAGCGGGCAGAACTGCGTGAAGCTGCTTTGCAAAAGATTGACGCCGACAAAAACCGTGAACCATAAAAAGTATTTGCTCACAAAAAGCGGGCTCTCGGGAACCCCTAGCGCCAAGGAAACAAGAATGAAAATTCCTGCAAACATGCGAACCATGCGATTGGTATTCATAGCCATTCCTTCTGAAAATTAACAACCACTTAAGAAAACTTCTTTCGATTCACTGCGTAATACAGTACCGGAATCACCACCAGCGTCAGCAAGGTGGAGACGAAAATTCCGAAGATCAGCGAGATCGCCAACCCGTTGAAAATCGGGTCATCCAGAATGAAGAGCGCACCGATCATCGCGGCCAGTCCGGTCAGTATGATCGGCTTGGCGCGCGCAGATGCCGAATGGACCACTGCCTCGACAAACGGCACGCCTTGCGCGACTTGCAGGTTGATGAAGTCGACCAGCAGGATCGAATTTCGCACAATAATGCCGGCCAGCGCGATCATCCCGATCATCGATGTCGCCGTGTATTGGGCACCCAGCAGCGCATGTCCGGGCATCACGCCGATGATGGTTAGCGGGATGGGCGCCATGATGATCAGCGGTGTCATATACGATCCAAATTGCGCGACCACCAGAATGTACACCAGCACCAAACCAACCGCATAGGCCAGCCCCATGTCGCGGAAAGTTTCATAAGTAATCTGCCACTCGCCATCCCATTTGAGCGCGAACTGGCGATACGGATCTGACGGCTGTTTAATAAAATATTCACCCAGCGGCGAACCCTGCGCGGCCGTAAGGTTGTCCAGCTTGCCGCGGACCGAAAACATGCCATACAAGGGACTGTCGAGTTTTCCGGCCATGTCGCCGATCACGTAAGTCACCGGCAGCATGTCCTTGTGATAAATCGTCTTTTCGCGCGTGGTCGTCTGCACTTTGACCAGTTCGGAAAGAGGTACATTGTCTCCGTTGCCGGACTTCACCGCCATCGTCAGCAATGTGTTCAGCCGGGCCTGCTTTTCCGGCGGCAGGTTCAATCGCACCGGAATGCTGTGCTTCGACTGTCCATCATGCAGCGACGTGATGTCTTCGCCGTCGAGTGCGACCCGCATCGCCTGTACCACATCGGTAGCGGGAATTCCGAGGAGCGCCGCCTTGCGCTGATCGACGCGCAGTACCACTTTTGGGGCGTTGTCTTCAATTGAATCGTCGATGCCGATGATGTCGGCGGTCTGGGAAAATTTTTGCCGCACCTGCTTGGCCAGAGCGTGCCGACCGGCTTCATCCGGGCCGTAGATTTCTGCCACCAGCGGCGACATGACAGGCGGTCCCGGAGGCACTTCAACTACCTTGACTTTGGCGCCATGCCGGGCTGCGATCTTTTCCAGCGTAGCGCGCACCGAACCGGCGATTTCATGGCTCTTGCGCGAGCGCTTGTGCTTGTCGACCAGGTTCACTTGCATATCACCCAGTTCCGGTGCCTGACGCAAATAGTATTGCCGCACCAGCCCATTGAAATTTATCGGTGCCGCAGTGCCGGCGTATCCTTGATAATCGGTGACTTCATCGACCGTCGCCAGATAGGCACCCATCTCGTGCAGTGCCGCACTGGTGTTTTCGACCGGGGTGCCGACGGGCATGTCGAGCACCACCTGAAACTCCGACTTGTTGTCGAAAGGCAGCATCTTCAAGACGACCAACTGTGCGACCGGCAAGCTGACCGACAGCAGGATCGCGAACAAGATACCTGCCCACAACCACCGGCGGTTTCGCGTGGCTTTTTTATCGGCAAGAAATGGCCATAACAGCTTGTTGAACCAGCGGTGCAGTTTGCTGTCGGCATGCGTGACGTGCGCAGCATCGCCGGTTGATTTGCAAAACCGCTGCGCCAGCCAGGGCGTCACGGTAAAGGCAATCACCAGCGAGATCAGCATGCCCATGCTGGCATTGATGGGAATCGGGCTCATGTACGGGCCCATCAGGCCGGTGACGAACGCCATGGGCAGCAAGGCGGCGATCACGGTAAAAGTGGCGAGGATGGTTGGGCCGCCGACCTCATCGACCGCAGGAGGAATGATCTCAGTCAGCGATTTGTCAGGATACAGTTCGCGATGCCGGTAAATGTTCTCGACGACGACGATCGCATCATCAACCAGAATTCCGATTGAAAAAATCAGCGCGAACAGGCTGACCCGGTTCAGCGTGAAGCCCCAGGCCCACGATGCAAACAGGGTCGCGGCCAGCGTCAGGACCACGGCGATGCCGACGATGGCCGCCTCGCGCATGCCTAATGCAAAAAATACCAGGACCACTACCGCCGACGTCGCGAAAATCAGCTTTTGAATCAGCTTCATCGCCTTGTCATTGGCGGTTTCGCCATAGTTGCGGGTGACGCTGACTTCCACGCCGGCCGGCACAATGGTGTTGCGCAGTTCGGCAACCCGGCGCGTGATCTGCTCCGCTACCTGTACCGCATTTTCTCCGGACTTCTTGGTGATCGAGATCGTCACCGCCGGGAATTCGCTACCCACCGCGGTCGTTTCCGTCGCTGCGGCCTTGCCCGTGCCAAACCAGACGTACTTCGACGGTTGCCCCGGACCATCAACAATGCGCGCCACATCCGACAAGGTGACCGGATTGCCATCGCTTACACCCACGACCAGTTGGCCCACTTCCTTGGCGTTTGCCAGAAAATTACCAGTCTGGACTTCGACCGTGGCATTGTCGGCAGCCAGCTGACCAGCCGGCAATGCCGCGTTGACGCCCAATAGCGTCTGGCGAATATCGTTGATGGCCAGGTGATAGGCATTGAGCTTGTCGATGTCCAGAAGCACCCGCACCAGACGCCCTGGGCCACCCAAGGTGACGACTTCGCGCGTGCCAGGCACACGCTTCAACTCGGCTTCCATGGCGTGCGCGACACGCTCCAGTTCATACGCGCCGCGATCGCCGTCTTTGGTCCACAGCGTCAGCGACACGACCGGCACATCGTCGATGCCCTTGGGTTTGATTAGCGGTTCGCCCACATTCAATTCACGCGGAAGCCAGTCGCGGTTGGAATAGATCGTGTCGTACAGCCGCACCAGCGCTTCGGAGCGCGGAACCCCCACCTTGAATTGCGCGGTGATGATCGCCATCCCCGGTTTGGACACCGAATACACATGCTCGAGGTCTTGAATCTGCGAGATCACCTGTTCCGCCGGCGTTGCCACCAGCGTCTCGACATCTTTCACCGATGCGCCGGGAAACGGAATCATCACACTGGCCATGGTGACGTTGATCTGCGGCTCTTCCTCGCGCGGCGTGACCAGGACGGCGAACAGACCGAGCAGCATCGCCACCACCGCAATCAACGGCGTCAGCTGCGAGTGCAGGAAGAATTTCGAGAGGCGGCCTGCAATACCCATATTCTTATATTCCATTAAGGTTGAAGATACCGAGCGATTTCAATACGCGCTCTTCGCAACGCCGATGTCTGCGCCCAAGATAACGATATGAGCCATGCTTCATCCGTATGTTGAACGTAACTATGCGTGTCGACTATTTTTCGACGGGTCCTGCAGTACTCGCGATGCTGCCTGACAAAAGACCGGCCTTGACGGGGTCCAGTGCAATGCGCTCGCCATCGCGCAAACCAGCCAGCACTTCGACATAAGCGTCGACCGACGCCTCGCCGACGCGGATCTGTCGCAATTGCAGCTGCCCACCCGTACCCAGCACATAGACCGCTGTTACTTCACTGCGGCGCAGCACCGCGCTTGCCGGGATGACCAGTTTGCGCGCCACACCTGTCGTGAAGTACGCGCGTGCAAATTGTCCGGGCAACAGGCCGACGGCGTTGTCCAACTCAAGCCGCAGCTTGGCAGTATGCGTGCGGCTGTCGACCAGCGGCACGAGCGTGACCTGTTTCGCGGTCAGGCGGCGCTTGGCGGCAGGGACCTCGACCTGGACCGGCATTTCGAGCTTCACGTCGCGCAGACTGGACTGCGACAGCGTGGCAATGACGCGCATGCTGGCGGGATCAAATACGGTGACGAGCGGGCGCCCCGGCGTCGCCATGTCACCAACCTCGATCGGCGTGGCGGCCACCACGCCAGCATAGGGCGCGGTGATGGTGGTGAATGTCTTGGCGGTGGAAGCTTGCCCGGCGTTGGCCTGCACTGCACCGACGCGTGCCTGCGCCGCCTTGTAGTCCAGCTCGGCCTGATCGAGCCCGGCCTTGCTGATGAACTTTTGAGTAAACAACTGCTTGCTGCGCTCATAGCTGCGCAATGCATTGGTGAGTCCCGCTTGCGCTTCGGCGAGCTGGCTTTGGCTGCCGGAAACCACCTGTTCCGCCGCGCGCGGATCAATGCGCACCAGAACCTGCCCGGCCTTCACGCTATCGCCAACCTTGACCCTGAGTTCGACAATCTGGCCCGGTATCTGCGCCGCAAGCGTCGATTGACGGACGGCTTCAACCACGCCCTCCGCGCTGATCACGTCAGGGACATCGCGATAGGCCACTGCAGATGCGGCGAGAGGCGCTGGCGGTGCCGGCTCGGCCGCGCTTGCCTGCGGCGCCAATGCCCATAACAGGATAGCGGCAAGCAAGGGGAACGTTGCCAGAACGCCAAAATGCGGCGCCCGGTTAGCGGACGGGAGAGTTCGATGAAATTTAATCATGAGTAGTTTGAATTTTGTTATCACGATGCCGACCGAGCTGACCTTGGCGTTCTTGTAGGCACAGGACAGTACAGGCCGAACAGCGTCGCCAAAAGCGAAGCCACCCGCGAGTCACTGACCTGGTAAAAGATTTTTTTACCTTCGCGCCTGGTGGTCACAATTTCGTCGGTACGCAGGATGCCCAATTGCTGTGACAACGTCGGCTGACGAATTCCGAGCAATTCTTCCAGCTCACTGACGCATGCTTCCCCTTGCGTCAGCTGGCACAGCAGCAGAAGGCGATCTTCGTTTGCCAGCACACGCAGCATCGCAGTGGCCTGGCCAGCCGCTTCGCGCATTTGCTCAACGTCGAGATCAGGTGAAGTCATGAGAGTCATCATTAATTACAAAAAAAACATTATATCTATAAACATAATGTACGGGCATTCATTCAAGCGGCTTCATTTCTCTACCCATCAGTGGCGGGCGTCGCCCAGGCACGCACAATGTCTGTGATCGTCAGAAAGGTCTTCGCGAACAGGGCCAGCAACGTGGCGAAAACGGCAAGGCGCTTGCTGATTGCACGGAGCATGGATCGGGCAACGGATCCGGGATAGCCAATGGTCTTTTTGCAGTCGTCGCCGACTTGGCACTGCCTAACGAAATACCAGCACCGGCACCTGGCTGTGAGCCAATACTTTCTGGGTCTCGCTGCCCAGCAGGAATCCTCTCACGCCTTTCCTGCCATGCGAGGCCATGGCGATCAAATCGCATCCTTTGTCCTTGGCCATCTTGATGATCGCCTCATAAGGGTGGTCGCTGGTCACATACGCCGTGTCGCACGCTACGCCAGCCTCCTTTGCTGCACTCTCTATCACCGCGAGGAATTTGGCCGCCTGGGCCTGGCTGTCTTTGTCAAATTCTTCCTTGGTAGCCTCCGGCATGGCGAGTTCGTAGGTCAACAGACTATGGAATTCAGGGAGCACATGCACGCCCGTGACCTTGGCCTGGGTCTCCTTGGCGAACTGGATACTTTTTTGAATCGCGGCTAGGGACGCCTGAGAACCATCGGTCAGCAATAGAAGATGTTTGAACATTTCTTTCTCCCTGTTGTTAATCACTCAGCTCAGACAGACTTTCTCGAATAAACCAGTTTCAGTCTAGTATCCCCATGACGACACCGTTTGATCCACATCAAGAGCAACAATGCGGAGAAGGAACCGACTCCGCTCTTGCCCGAGTCGTCTACGACTTCTGCGAATCTCGCGCCGGCGAACATGCCAGAACTTTCCTGGGCAAATGGAAGGGCTCTTTGGTGTGCGACGATTTCAGCGGTTACAAAGCGAGCTTTGTCGGCGGCATTACCGAGGCTGGCTGCCTGGCGCATTCACGGCGCAAGTTCTTTGACCTGCACGTGAGCAACAAGAGCCAGATTGCAGCCCAGGCGTTATCGCATTCGGCAAGGGCCTTTTGAATGGCTTCTTGCTGCACCGGCGTCAAAAAGACAAACCGGCGTTCGGATTTTCCAAGTTTCACCGCTGTGCAGGGATTTTTAAAGCCATCCCAGGCCCACTCCTTAGCAGCGGTGTTGAAGAGGGCCTTGAGCAAGGCAATCTCTTTTTGAATGGTGCTGGCCGACAAGCCATCGGTCTGCATCTGCGTAAACAGGGCCCGGATATTGGCCGTGGATATCGCGCTGCAACGCTTGTTGGCCAACTGGTCGATGAGCGAGAAAGTCGTCTTTCGCGCCTGCAGACTGCGTATTCCGTTGATCGTGACCGGTGATTCCGGCATCGTGACCGCAGATTCCGGTGATCGTGACCGGGCATGGTG
>JAAFGW010000111.1 GCA_010365175.1 Sulfuriferula multivorans
AGGGATTCACCCTGGTGCCGTGGAAGCCGGTGAACGAGCAGCGTTTGGGGCAGACGATGGCCGCCACAGCACGAGGTGGCAGCGTGGGCCAACCATTTGATGAGTTTTTCCAGTACCGGCATCTACGATTCAGCCGAATCTCTCCACTAAAAAATCCACGAAACTGCGTAGCTTGGGCAACCGATACCGATCTGGCAGGTAGACCACGCTCATCGGGTGGCTGGGGAGTTCGTGGGACGGGAACAGTTGGATCAGGCGCCCCGCCCGGACATCGGCCTCCAGCAGTATCGCGGGCTGCAAAACGATACCCAGGCCATGCAAGGCTGCGACCCGGAGGGCTTGGCCGTGATTGACCTGAAGCCGGCCCGAGACAGGAACGCGCCAGACCTCGTCTTTGTCCGTCAACCGCCAATGCGCCAAAGCGGCCGGGCTGAAAGACAGGCACTCGTGTCGGGTTAAGTCTTCGGGCTTTCCCGGCGTGCCTCTGCGCGCCAGGTAGTCAGGGGACGCGCAGATCATCAGCCGGTACGGCGATAGCGACTTGGCGATCAGCGCTGAGTCCGGCAACTGGCCGATGCGAATAGCGGCCTCGAAGCCTTCTTCCACCAGATCTACCACGCGATCGCACAGAGCCACATCGATGCTGACCTCGGGATAGCGCTCCAGATACACCGAAAGGGCGGGCATCAGGGCTTCGGTGCCGAAGGTGACAGGCGCGGTGATGCGCAGCTTGCCCGCAGGAGCCAATTGCAGGGTCTGCGCCTGCGCATCGGTCTCGGCCACCAGCCGGAGGATTTCCTTGCAGCGGATGTAGTAGTCCTCGCCGAAAGCGGTCAGGTGTTGGCGCCTCGTCGTCCGGTTGAGCAACTGCATGCTTAGGCGTTTTTCCAGCGTCCGCAGATGGTTACCGGCCATCGTCGCCGAGATGCCGCAAGCTACGGCGGAGGCACTCAGGCTGCCTTTCTCCACAGCTAGGACATACACCTTCATGCTATCCAGCAAGTTCATTAACAACTCCTGATTTTAAATGTATCAACAAAACCGCAGTTTATCTCTCATTGATTTTAAATGAAACTGGCGACTATCCCGCAATCTGACGCTGGCAATGGTTTCTTGGACAAGCACTGTCAATAACTGTATGTGCCGACCTGCGGTCAACACATCTACCCACTGGAGACTTCATGGACTTGAATTTCAAAGGACGCACGGCGCTGGTTTCCGGTGCTAGCGCCGGCATCGGAGCCGGGGTTGCGCGGGTGCTGGCCCAGGAAGGTGTCCGAATCGCGATCACCGCACGCCGCCGCGACCTTCTGGAACACCTCTCAGCCGGGATCGCCGCAGCTGGCGCCTCAGCGCCGATCATCGTGACGGGCGACCTCACCGACGCACTGGATACACAGCGCATCGTTGCCGAAGCCACGGCAGAACTCGGTCCCATCGACATCGTGGTGAACTGCGCCGGTGGTTCCCGCCCGACGCCGCAGGTTGCCCCGGATGCGGATTGGAACGAAGCCTTTGCCCTGAATTTCACCGCCGCGCGCTGGCTGACGCAGGCCGTCCTGCCGTCGATGCAGGCGCGGCAGTGGGGCCGCGTCATCAGCATCAGCGGTTCGATGGAACCCCGTGCACTCAATGCCGCCAGCGCGGCCAAGGCCGCCTTGCACCTATGGGCCAAGGGACTGTCCTGCGACATGGCGGCCGACGGCATCACCGTCAACACTATTCAACCTGGCCGGATCAACAGCGAACAGATCCTCGACAAGCTGCATCCCACCGATGAAAGCCGGCGCGCCTTCATCGCCAGGAACATCCCCATCGGCTACTTCGGCGAACCGGAGGACATCGGACATTTGGTGGCCTTCCTGGCTTCGCCGCTGGCGCGCTACATTACCGGCGCCGTCATCCCAGTGGATGGCGGTATGCACTTCTTCGCACACTGAGCATTTTGGCCTTGATGCCTATTTCCCTATCTCCATAACCGAAAGAAACCATGAAAACCATTGAACTTACTGCTCCCTCCCTCACCGCGTTTCGCAAGACCGATCTACCCGACCCGAAGGCCGGCCGTGACGAGGTGCTGGTGCGCCTGCGCGCCGCCACACTGAACTTTTTGGATGTAGCCATTGCATTGGGCAATTTTCCAGGAGTGGTTTTCCCGATAATTCCGGTCGCCGATGGCGCTGGCGAAGTAGTCGCGCTTGGCGAGGGTGTCAGCGGCCTGTGCGTTGGTGATCGGGTGATCCCGCACTTCATGCCGGCCTGGCAAGGCGGAGCCATCACTCCGCGCCATGTCGCGGCGATGCGCGGTGTCACGCTGCCGGGCTCGCTGGCTGAATATGTGGCCGTCCCCGCCACCAGCCTGGTTGCCTTGCCGGCCCACCTTGATTTTGCCCAAGGTGCTGCACTGCCCATCGCAGGAACAACCGCCTGGAATGCCGTGCGTTCGGCCCAGGTGCGCCCCGGATCGGTGGTGGTGCTGCTGGGAACCGGCGGCGTCAGCATCTTTGCCTTGCAGTTCGCCAAGGCTTCCGGCGCCACGGTGATACTCGCGTCGTCGTCCGATGAAAAGCTGGAGCGTGCACGCCAACTCGGTGCCGATTATCTGATCAACTACCGCGCAACACCTGCCTGGGATGAAGAGGTGCTCAAGCTCACCGAGGGTCGCGGTGCCGACCTGGTGGTGGAAACCGTGGGCGGAGCGACCATCGTGCGCTCACTCAAAGCCGCCGCCGTGGGCGGAACCGTGTTCACGGTCGGTTTTGTAAGTGGCACAGTGGCGTCGATCGACCTGCTGCCAATCATTGTCAAGGCCTTGCGGATCGTCGGCAACAACACTGGTTCGGTGGCTGACCTAGCGGAGGCGGCCCGGGCCATTTCATCCCACCGCATAGTGCCGGTCATCGACCGCGTCTTCGGCATCGACGACACCCGCGCGGCTTATACCGAACTCAGTACGGGCGGTCGGCATTTTGGCAAGCTTGCCATCATGCATTGATCTGCTGCGGATATCTCGAATCCTGATCGTTCATCAATGGGTGGCTCGTCCACCCCATCACCTGATGGGTCCGAACGCCTGCCGCTCAATGGCAGATCAGCTTGGCCCATCCACTTGGAGTATTGGCAATGACTACAAACGCAATACAGACACAACGCTTCATAGACCAGACAGTTCTCATCACCGGCGGTGGAACCGGTATGGGCAAGGCGGCGGCCATGCGCTTCGGGCGCGAGGGCGCCAGCGTAGTGATCGCTGGCCGGCGACCAGCCGAATTGAATCAAGTCGCCGAGGAAATCACCACTGCAGGCGGAATTGCCTTGGCCGTCCCGACCGACATGTCCGATGCCGAGCAGGTCGAAGCACTGGTGAAGAAGACAGTGGCAACCTTTGGAGGCTTGCACATGGCCTGGAACAACGTCGGTTTGCTGGGCGCCTTCGCGCCGCTCCAGGACATGAGATTGGTCGATTTCGATACGGTCATGGCGACCAATCTGCGCGGCGTGTTCGCCTGCCTGAAGTAAGAGATTGCCGCCATGCTGGAGGCCGGCACCGGCGGCGCCATAGTCAACACATCATCGTGGACTGCGCATGGCGCGATGCCGGGACTGGCGGCCTATGCAGCGGGGAAAGCGGCACTGGATGCGCTGACGCGCACAGTGGCGCTGGAAGTCGGTCCTCAGCAGATCCGCATCAACAACGTCAGCCCCGGCATCATCGCCACGCCGATGGCCAGTGGCGTGCTTGCCACCAAGACGGCCGCGCTACCATTCCAGAAGCACACGCCGCTGCAACGGATTGGCCAACCCGAGGAAGTAGCCGACGCAGTAGTCTGGCTGCTTTCGGACGAGGCGCGCTTCGTGACCGGGCAAAGCCTGCTGGTCGACGGAGGTTTCACGCTGGATGGACTGCGCCCCTGGTTCAACAGTTTTGTGGCAGAACACGTCGGATGATCTCTTGATGAGAGCCATTTAAGGTGAAGATTCGTCACCTGCGTTGTTGTATCGCCGTAACAGAATAACTTCACTGCGCCCGCGCAGTCGAAAGGCTGCATATTGAGCAGTCGCCGTTGTCCCACACCATCAAGGAACTGGAGGCAGACTTGGGCGTGCTGCTGTTTGAGCGTACAACCCGCAGCATGCGGGCCGCGTCTTTCTGGAGCACACGCCACGCGTCTACGCTGCACTCGATCAGGCGCGCGACAGCGTGAAGGCCGCTGCGGTCGGCGTTCGCATCGCACTGTCCGACGGCATCGCTCAGCCGCGCCTGACAGCCTTGCCAGCCCGGTGTCGGAATGCAGCTGAACGCGATCCCCGCGAAATCGTCAATGCCCATGTGCAGCGACTGGAAGCGCTGCGCCGCGCGGGCATCGCGACGGAAACCGGCATGGAGCATCAGCCAGTGGCCTATGGTGAGCGCGTCAGTGGCGTCTACCGCCGCAGCGTGATCCTGTCCAGTGGAGGTTTGTCATGCTTGATGACGGCATGGGGTTCAGCCTGGTGCCGTGGCGGCCGGTGATCGATCAGCGGCTGGGGCCGCAGATCGCCGCGACGGTGCGAGGCGGCAGGGTGTATCGGGAGATTGGAAGGCAGCACGGCCCTTCGGTTTGAAACAGGTAGCCAACCGCATGGAGCAGCTGCCATCCGGCCGAACAAACCTATACGTCCATCCAGTTTGCAGTCCGGACGGCGACAACACGAAGCTGGGCATATCTTTTAGCTGCGTGAACGGCCAGGCTCCAACAATAAACGTGCATGCACATGCAAATATGTTGACATCCCTGGCGTAGCACATTAAGATGCATGCACATGCAAATACATAAGAAGTCATATGAACTCCATAACCATCTATTCCGACTACGTGTGTCCCTACTGCCTGCTTGCGGAAAAAGTGCTGTCCGACGCGATCGGAGATCGGGACATCCGTGTCGCATGGCGCCCCTTTGAACTGCGTCCTGAACCGGTGCCAACGCTGAGACCGGAAGACTCCTATCTGCCATCCGTTTGGCGAAGATCCATCTATCCCTTGGCAGCGAGTCTCGGTATACCGATCCGGCTCCCGTCGATCTCGCCCCAGCCGCGAACCGCCAAGGCATTCGAACTCTTGGCGATGGCTCAGGACCAGGGACTGGATCACCCTTATTCCATGCGCGTCTTGCGGGCCTTCTTTCAGGAAGATCGCGACATTGGCGATCCCGAACTCCTGATCGAGATTGCTGCTGAAGTCGGGTTTGATCCCGATAAGGCCCGACAGGCGCTCGAAAGTGGGGTCTATGCGGAACGTCACCGCGAGGCGCAGCGCCATGCCCGCGAAGACATGAAAATCACGTCCGTTCCCACCATTGTCGTAGGGAAGCGGGTGTTCCGAGGGACGCCCACTCTGGATGAACTGCGGCAGGCCATCGACCAGCTCGAAAGCGAGGCTGATGCCAATCCATAGCACTCATCGCTGCGAGCTTGAACAAATTTTCCTCAACTATCCACCCGAAAGTCCTCACAGGACGAATTGACAGAAGGAACCTCATCATGAACTGGCTCTATCTTGGCGTTGCCGTGATTTTTGAAATTGCGGTCGCTATTTCTGCAGGCAATGCAAAGGGATTCACCCGACTCTGGTGGACCATCGCCACCCTTGTCAGCGGTGCGATCGCAACCTTCTTCCTCAGCCTCGCACTGCTCACCTTCGATGTTGGCGTGGGCTACGCGATCTGGACATCCGTCGCAGGCGTCGGGATCGTTATCTTGGGCGCGTTGTTTTTCGGACAGCCGCTGAACTGGAAAAAATCCATCGGAATATTCCTCGTTATCGGTGGCGTCGTTGGCCTGCGCCTCAGCGGTGCGGCATGAAGAACCCGATAGGTCATCGCTTTATTCAAATCCCATCTAATCTCTAAAAAGGAACTCGATATGACGACAACAGGCGAAACGAACAAGAGCAATGGACGTGCGTGGATCATGCTGCTGCTCGCCAGTGCCTTTGAAATCGGCTACGCGCTCAGCGTCGCTGGCAGCAAGGCGTTTACGGTGCTGGACTGGTCCATTTCCGCCGCGGTGTTCTTCCTGCTCACGTTGTATGCCCTCAGCGCTGCCTTGCGAACCATCGACGTGGGAATCGGTTACGCGGTATGGGCGGGCATCGGTTCGGTGGGGGCGGCAGTATTTGGCAGCGTTCTACTCGACCAGCCGCTCACGTTGAGCCAGGCATTTTGGCTGGCGGTCATCATCGCCGGGGTCGTTTGGCTGAAACTCGCTGACAGCGCCAAGCTCCAGGCGGACAAAAATCGGATGCCAGCATGATGACGGTTGATGTACCTGCGAGCTTCATTCAGCACATGAAGGAGGCAGTCGCCTTCTCCACGGAACACGTCCATAGCGGCGGTATCCCGTTCACGGCCTTTGTGGTCGATGCCAACGGCGCTGTTCTGGGGCGTGGCGTCAACCGCGTTAGGGAGCAACATGATCCGACCGCACACGCGGAGGTCGAGGCCATCCGCGATGCATGCCGTCACGTTGGGGCGCCCCATCTTCATGGCATGGCACTCGTGGCCTCGGGAGAACCCTGCGCCCTGTGCTATCTGAGCGCACTCTACGCGGGCATCTCGCACGTGTTCTTTGCCGTTGATCGGAACGAGGCAGCAGCGCACGGGTTCGACTATCGCAGCACCTACGCATTGTTCGCCAGCGATCCGCAGGGATGGCGTTCTCCGGCCGCGAGCAAGCTAGCTGTGCCTGAGGGCATGCAGCCGTTTCTGGCATTCCGCTCGCGACTGCGTATGCCATAGGAGCACCTTCCTTGATTTACTTGCATGGGCATGCATATGAGAAAATGGACTGTCCATTATTCAAGAGGAGTGCAGGTCGGTGATGTCAAAGAGAAGCGATGCATGGCTCAAACTGATTCAAGTCGTTGCAAATGTCGAGGCCGATCTAGGCAAGGTGCTGCAAGCACAGCATGGGCTTGGTCTGTCCGAGTATCGGGCGCTGGAAATACTGGCGCGATCCCAGGACTCAGAGTTGCGTATGCAGGAACTGGCCGCGCATCTGCGCCTGAATCAAAGTTCGGTATCGAGGATGGTCGAACGTCTGGAACGTGCCGGCCTCACCGTCCGCGATCTGTGCCCGGACGACAAGCGCGGGGTGTACACGGTACTGACCGAGAAGGGACGTGCGAGCCTCGGAAGCGCACTGCCCGACTATGAGCAGGCGCTGGAAGCAGCGCTCAAGGCGCATGGGGGCGAGAAGCTGCTATCAACGAACTTCGTGAAGGCAAGATAGGCGACGCCTCGGAATCCGCAAAGGCAGGAGT
Source organism: Sulfuriferula multivorans (assembly GCA_010365175.1). GTDB lineage: Bacteria > Pseudomonadota > Gammaproteobacteria > Burkholderiales > Thiobacillaceae > Thiobacillus. The sequence continues at coordinate 7,301 of JAAFGW010000111.1, forward strand.
GATTGCCTGCGCGGGCTACTCGTGCGCGACAGGCTTTTGCTTGTGCAGTTGGCTGCCTGACCTCGTTAAGGCCCAGGGCAGGCCGTCATAGGCAATGAGGCCAGACTATGGAGCTACGACACCTTCACTGCTTCCTGGCCGTGGCCGAAGAACTCCACTTTGCCCGCGCCGCTGAACGCTTGCACATCGAACAGTCGCCTCTGTCGCGCGCCATCAAGGAACTGGAGACAGCCCTAGCCTAAATGTTTCATAAACTGAGATTGCGGCCAAAATTTGCCCGTCTTTCCGGCCTGCCTGTTAGTGGAAAATGCGTCGGGCGAAATACGCCCTACCCATGCTGAATGGGAATTGGCAAACGGGTTGGGTAATGAAGGTTACGGGCGGGAGGTCGATTCTCGGCTGACCGGACGAAGCCAGCTCAGGAAGAGTTGACGAAGTTTACGGGGATGGCGACGAACAGGCGCTCGGCTAAGGTCTGCAACAATTTTTTACCGTACAGGCGCTGGGCAGATGCGGCGTGACGCGCTGTTTACTTTGTCGGTATTGGGCATGGCATCGATCATCTGCATCAATTCCGGCCGGCTGAAATGGCCGTCGCCGCGCACAGGACTGGCCACCGAAGATTATCAGCGGCAGGTAACAGGTGCTCTGAAAAAATGGTTGTAAAACGCCAGCGGTTGCTGTGCGTAGACCGCGTCTTCCGAATGATCCAGGTCAAGTATGAGATTGTCTGGCGCACGGGCGAAGCCGGCGACGTATTGCTCGACCAGAGCCTGGCTGAAGCGATAAATATCCTTGCTGCCGGCGGCGTGTTCAAAGCGCGACATGGTCGCTGCCGATGCGAGCGCAGTGGCGTCATCGAATCGCAGGCGGCCGGTACTGATTGAACATCGGGTCGTGGCGCAGGCTGTTGGAATCGTTGCCATCCTCGTAGCCGCAGCCGATCTGGTAGATGCGCTACCTGAGCAAGTCGTGCTGGAAATGGGTGATATGGGTGATATAGCTGGCGTGCCGGGTATCAACCACGGCGGCATTGATGCGCTCGGTCAAGCCGATCTGGCGATCGATGCCGCGCAACAGCACAGGCCCAAGGTCGGATTACAAGCCCACGCCGGCAAAATCAGCGCGGATGGTGTGGCTTGGAATGGATGCAAATCGCAGCTGTTCTGGCGTAGAAATCATGTCGGGCAAGGTACTGTTGGTGTTGATGACTGCGTTTTTTGATAACGCACATTTTATCAAGCACTTACGGCATCCTTGCCCTTTTTTATGCAAGATTCAGGCTAGGAATATGAGCCAGTTTCCAGATGTCGGCTGG
>JAAFGW010000112.1 GCA_010365175.1 Sulfuriferula multivorans
GCTGCTTTTCAATTGGTCCTGATAGTCATCCCACAACGGCATGCGCCAGACACGATCCCAGGCATGGTCGGCAGCGTGTTCGATTTCGCGTGCCAGTGGGTCGTGGTTACTGTAGAGCGCGCTGGGATGGGCGCCCAGCGCGATGACGCAGGCGCCGGTCAGGGTTGCCAGATCGATCACGACGTCGGGATCGAAGTGTTCGGCATACGTGAGTGCGTCACACAGAATCAGGCGACCTTCAGCATCGGTGTTGAGGATCTCGATGGTCTGGCCCGACATCGAGGTGACGATATCGCCTGGCTTGTTAGCCTTGGCATCAGGCATGTTCTCGCAAGCTGGAATCAGTCCGATGACGTTGAGCGCGAGGCCTAGCTCACCGATAGCGCGGAAGGCGCCAATGACCGCGCCGCCGCCGCTCATGTCGTAGTTCATCTCGTCCATTTCGCCTGCGGGCTTGAGCGAAATGCCGCCGGCGTCAAAAGTGACGGCCTTGCCGACCAGAACCACCGGTTTGTCGCCCTTGGCGCCACCCTCATGCTTCAGCACGATAAAACGCGGAGGCTTGTCACTGCCCTTGCCGACCGAAAGGAAGGAGCCCATTCCGAGTTTGTCGCAGGCATCGTAATCAAGAATCTCGCAACCAAAGCCATGTGCTTTCGCGGTCTTCTGGGCTTCGTTGGCAAGATATTCCGGGGTGCAGATGTTGGATGGCGTATTACCCAAATCCTTGGCGAGGCTGATGCCATGCGAAATGGCCAAGCCGCGCGTCAGACCGATTTCGCCATACTTAAGCTCGCCGCGTCGTGAAACCGCAAAAATCACGCGTTTAAGCGGACGGCGTGCCTCGCTCGATTTGCTTTTCATGTGGTCGAAGCGGTAAAGCGCATCCTGTGTGGCGATGACGGCCTGTTCGATATTCCAGGTGACATCACGCTTTTTGACCGGGATTTCGCTCAGAGTAATGGCCGCTTCCATCGAGCCGGTGTCACGCAAGGTTCTGACTGCGCAGGCGATGGCATCGCGGTAAGCTTTTTCGTGGAAGTCACGTTCCTTGCCCAGGCCGACCAGCAAAATGCGATCCGCCAGGATGTTGGGGACTTTATGCAGCAAGAGCGTGCTGCCTGCGCGGCCTTCCATGTCGCCGCCGCGCAGAATTTCTGATAGATAGCCATCGCTGGCGCGATCGATGTCAGTTGCCGGTGCTGAGAGCTTGCGGCTTTCAAACACGCCAACCACCACGCAGGCCGTGCGTTGCTTTTCGGGCGCACCGCTTTTTATGCTAAATTCGAGTTCGATTTCTTTGTTTTCCATGTCTGTGCTCAAAATAATACAATTTGCTGTTCGAGTGATTATTGGCGCAGGCGAGGCTGATTGTCAAAACGCCTCCTTTTGCACGCACTTTTCCCCCCGGATTTTCAGATGATTTACCGCCGTGCGTTAACTCGCGAGATGGGTCTGGCTACCGGCGCCGTTCTGACGGTGCTAATCGCAATAGCACTGGTTGTGTTGTTTATCCGGCTGTTGGGTGACGTGGCACGTGGTGAACTCGCGAATGAAGCCGTACTGGCTTTTCTCGGCTTCTCGCTGCTGTATTTTTTACCCGTTCTGATGACAATCGCGCTATTTGCCGGTGTGTTGTTGCCATTGTCTCGCATGTGGCGAGACAGCGAAATGGTGATCTGGTTTAGCGCCGGTTTGTCGCTCACACAGTGGATCCGGCCAGTGCTGATTTTCGCCGTGCCGTTCTCACTGGTGATTCTGCTACTGTCGCTGGTGCTTAATCCCTGGGCGCAAGCCAAGAAATACGAATACCGCCAGGAATTACGCAGTCGCAGCGAAAGCGCCCTGGTCGCGCCTGGCCTGTTTGCGGAATCCAGTGCGGGGCAGCGTGTTTATTACGTGGAGTCTCTCAATCCGTTGACAGGGATCGTGCGTAACGTTTTCATGCAGTCGCGCATCGATGGTCAGCTGGGTCTGGTGGTTGCACGGGAAGGGGACCATACCGAGATGCCAGATGGCTCGCGTTACCTGGTTTTCAAGAATGGGCGCCGATATGAAGGCATTCCCGGACAACTCGACTACCGCATTGTGCAGTTTGAGCGCTACTGGATGCGGCTGGATCCGGTGGCTGTCGAAGGCAAGGAAACCGGGGTGCGCCAGGCACCCGTTGCCGAGCTTATTCAGGATGACTCGCCACAGGCGCGCGCCGAATTGCTCTGGCGTGCAGGCGTCCCGCTTTCGGCGATCATCCTTGCCGTCATGGCCATTCCATTGAGCTTCGTCAACACGCGCGCACGTCGTTCTTACGGGCTGATCGTCGCGCTGCTGCTTTATTTCATCTACAACAACCTGTTGTCTTTATCCCAGGCTTGGGTGGCGCAAGGCAAGCTCAACCCTTGGGCTGGCATGTTGACATCACATCTGTTGATGCTGCTGGCTGTATTCGTCCTGTTTTACCTGCGAACCCGGCAGCGCACTTTTAGCTGGAGGCGGACATGAGCCTGCTCGCCCGCTATTTGTCGGGGCAAGTGCTGGTTGCTTCAGGTTTCGTGCTGCTGGCGCTGATGGTGTTGTTTGCCTTTTTTGATGTGTTGCAGGAGCTGGGTAGCCTGGGGCGCAATAACTATGGTTTGGGGCAGGTGCTGATCGTGGTTCTGCTCAACATTCCCGGCCATCTCTATGAAATTCTGCCGGTAGCGGCATTGATCGGCACGCTGTTTGCATTGTCACGGTTGGTGGGTAATTCCGAGTATGCGGTGATGCGCGTGTCGGGATTGTCGAACTGGCGGGTGGCGGGCATTTTCACCGTGATCGGCGTCATTCTGGCCTTACTGGTGCTGGTGCTGGGTGAGTATGTTGCACCGTGGTCCGAGCAGGCCGCACAGCGGTATAAATTGTCGGCAACCCGCTCGGTGGTGGCGCAGCAGTTCCGCTCGGGTTTATGGGTCAAGGATGGTAGCTCCTTCATCAATGTGCGTGAGGTGATGCCCGATAACACACTGCGTGGTGTCGAGATCTATGGATTCAATGCTGAAGGACGCCTGGATTGGATCCGCGCGGCCGATCTGGCGCGTTGGAAAAACGGCCAGTCGTGGGAGCTGCAAAAGGTAGTGGAGACCCGGTTCGAAGTAGATGGCATTCGCGCTGAGCGGCATGAGCGGAAAAACTGGCAGTCGGTGTTGACGCCCGATATTCTCAGCGTGCTGCTGGTTGCGCCGGAAAAAATGTCGGCGCGCACCTTGTGGCGTTATGTCGCGCACCTCAAGGAAAATGGCCAAAAGGCCACACGCTATGAGTTTGCCTTATGGTCGAAATTCATCAGCCCGTTTGTGATACCGATCATGATGCTGATTGCGATGCCCTTTGCAATACAGCGTCCACGTACTGGCGGAACCAACAGCAAGATATTTATCGGCATATTGGTGGGCTTAGGCTTTCATTTGGTAAGTCGCTTGTTTGGCCACCTGGGACTATTGAACGACTGGCCTGTCATCTTGGTGTCCGGCCTGCCCTTGCTGATTTTCCTCGCCGTTGCGCTGATGGGTATCCGGTGGGTGGATCGGCGCTAGACAGCTTGCCGCAGCGGTTGGCCGTCTGCCTTCAAACACGTGATCCAGCAGGTAAGGTGGCCGCTGTGCATGCCCTGCAGGCGGACTGGCTGGCAGGCAAGATCGAACTTTCAGTGGATTTTTCTCGTCCGCCCATCGATGAACCGGGGCAGCCGGACAAACCAGCATTGATCTCCCCTCAACAAGTGCCGCGCAGACGTGCCGACACCTTGGTTGGGCGTATTGCATTGATTCATGCTTTGGCCCATATCGAATTCAACGCCATCAATCTGGCCCTTGATGCCGCCCATCGTTTTCACGGCATGCCTCCCACGTATTACGTGGACTGGCTGCGGGTAGCCGACGAAGAAGCTGCGCATTTCGATTTGCTCAACGGGCATCTCGCCACGCTTGGTCATACCTATGGCGATTTTCCTGCGCACAATGGCTTGTGGGACATGGCGTTGAAAACGGCGCACGATCCGCTGGTGCGCATGGCGCTGGTTCCACGCGTGCTCGAAGCGCGCGGACTCGACGCCACGCCATTGATCATGGGCAAGCTGAAAGCTGTAAATGACACGCGCATGATTGAGATTCTGACTCTGATTGAACGTGAAGAAATCGGGCATGTAGCCATCGGCAATCATTGGTTTGCTTGGTTGTGCCGGGCGCGTGGACTGGAGCCTGACGCAATGTTTCGTCAGCTATTACTTGATTACGACGCGCCACCCCTCAGGCCCCCGTTTAACTTTGAAGCGCGCCGTGCTGCCGGGTTCAGCGAACCAGAACTGGATTGGTTGAGAACGCTTTAGGGGTGCCCTTTAGTTTTACAGCCCCAGTGTCGTTGCACTCACACTGGCCTGCGCTCGCTGCCACATCCTTTCAAACTCCTGATGCAGCAGGATGGCCGCGTGCGCGTCATCCAGGTGGAGTGTGCCGTGTAGGACTGACTTGTCTGCCCGCACTAGGGCGGCGTGGCGATCGGCCAATGCAAATGCCTGATCGGGGCGTGGCATATTCGGGTCGGCCTGGCGGATTTTGATGACATGACCAAAGTCGCGCACCAGCTGCATAAGGCGAGGACAATCGCGCGCAACATGATGGATTTCGTCGAGCAGCAATTCGATCCGGTGGCCGCTTCCTGCAACACAGAACGCGCGCAAGCGGTTGTGGCGAGGCAGCTGGTCGATATCGAGCAACGACAGGTTTTGATCATAGACGCGCACCTGCCGTTGGGCAATGTCGAGCAGTGCGTCGAAGGCTGCGCGGAATTCAGCAGGGGTTTCAAACGAGTGCTGTTTTAATAAGTGCTGTTCAAACGAGCTCATGGCGTGTTGACCTCCAGCCAGCCTGATTCATACCAATCATAAAAGCGTTCTCGCAATCCCGCACCCCAAGGTGGCATGAGTCGGCGTTGATCACCCAGCTGTTGCAAGGAAGCGATTTCATCCGGTGCGGGCTGGAACGCTTCGCCATTGATGAAAAAGTGTTTACCCGAAAACAGCAGGCGTGACTTTGGATTGAGCGCCACGCCTCGTTTGCTTGCCAGCTTGTTGAATGCCGCTTGCGTCAGGGGGGGCTGCGGCGCGTCGAAGAACACGTTTGGTTTGGGTTCGGATAAATAACGCCCGGCAAACTCGGCTATATCGTGCTTGCTCCACTTGATCCGCGCAATCATGGCCTCGATTTTTGCCAGCATGGTCCGGTTGATTTCGCTGGGGTGAGCCGGCAGACGTAAATCGGGGTCGGCGTAGCGACCCTCGAGCGTGATCGTGTCCTGCAAGTGCATTAAAAATCCATGGGCCAATTCTTCGGTAGTGGGGGCGCGAAAACCGATCGAATAGGTCGTGCAGGCATCCTCGGCCACGCCGTAATGCGCAATGTGCGGGGGCAGATAAAGCATGTCTCCGGGACCGAGTACCCATTCGTCTTCCGGTTTGAAGTGGCGCAGGATTTTAAGCGGGGCATCGTCGAGTATCGATAAATCGGTTTGTGCGCTGATTTGCCAGCGCCGGTGTCCCTGGCCCTGCAACAGAAAGACATCATAGGAATCGAAATGGGGCCCTACGCTGCCGCCGGGTACGGCGTAACTCACCATCAGGTCATCCAGGCGGGCGTGAGGAATGAAATTGAACCGGGACAACAGGGCATCGGCTTCGGGGAGCCAGTGATTGAGCGATTGCACCAGCAGCGTCCATTCGGTTTTGGGTAGGCGCTTGAAATCAGCTGCATTGAATGGGCCGTGGTCGAACTGCCAGCGCGACCCGCTTCCCTGGATGAGGCGCGACTCGGCATCGTCGCGACCGGCCAGGTGCCGCATTTCCTTGGGCGATAACAGTCCGTTAAAATTCGGTATGGCGTTACGGATCAATAAAGGCCGTTTGTGCCAATAGTCACGCAGGAAACGAGTGGGGCTCATGCCGCCAAGCAAAGTCTTTATCATAAAATTATTATAACGATGCAGTGCGGATTGGCCTGTTAAAATGCTGTCCGAAAAACAAAGGTCGGAGTAATAAATGCTTAAGGTGGGGATGCGTGCCCCGGATTTTTCCAATCCGGATGCCGACATGAATAACATCGAATTGTCCCAATTCCAGGGCAAAACACTTGTGCTGTATTTTTATGTGCGCGACGATACGCCAGGCTGTACGACCGAGGCGATCGAGTTTTCCGATCTGGAAAACAAATTCACCAAGCTGGGGGCCGAAGTGTTGGGTGTGTCCCGCGACGATTGCATCAAGCATAGTGAATTCCGAGACAAGCATGGTATCAGCGTGTCGCTGCTGGCTGACAAGGAACTCGAAACGTGCGCGGCCTATGGCGTTCTGCAGGACAAAGAGGTGGACGGGATTATGCGTAAAAGCGTCGTGCGCTCCACTTTCATCATCGACAAGCAAGGCATTATTCGACATGCCCTGTATGGTGTTTCAAGTCGCGGCCACGCGGAAGAAATACTTCAACTGGTAAAGGAACTGAATTGAATATCGTAAAAGACACCGTCGTCACCATCACCTACATCGTCAAGGACATGGAGGGCAAGCTGCTTGAAGAGAGTGAAGATCCGGTCAGCTATTTGCATGGCGGCTATGACAACATCTTCCCGCTGGTGGAGCAGGCTCTGGAAGGCAAGGTCGTGGGCGATAACGTTGAACTGAAATTACAGCCTGCCGACGCCTTTGGCGAGCTCGATGAAGAGCTGGTGCGCCTGGAAGCGCGTGATGGTTTCCCCGCAGACATGGAGGTGGGCATGCAGTTCGTTGGCTCCCCCCTCGATGGCGGCGAGGAGATGCTCTATACCGTGACCGACATAGCCGATGACAAGGTGGTGGTTGATGGCAATCACCCGTATGCAGGTCATGCCGTGCATTTTCTGTGTACGGTTACGGAAGTGCGCGCAGCAACTTCAGATGAAGTCTCGCATCGTCATGCACACGGTGCGCACGGTCACGACCATCATTGATCATTGATTTGCAGAAATGATCCGGAAGGCACGGATCACAACGCTTATCTGCGCCGGGCTGTTAAAATGCCCAGCTAACTTGTTTTCCATGGTTGTTGAATGAAAACCACTTTCCTCGACTTTGAACAGCCGATTGCCGAACTCGAAGGCAAGATAGAAGAGTTGCGCTTCGTGCAGGACGACTCTGCGCTGGATATCTCGGAAGAAATCCGGCGGCTGCAGAAAAAAAGCCAGACGCTGACCAAGGATATCTACGCCAAGCTGAATGCATGGCAGGTGTCACAGGTAGCACGCCATCCACAACGGCCGTATACGCTCGACTATGTGCAGGGTTTGTTTACCGATTTTGCCGAGCTGCGCGGTGACCGGTCTTATGCGGATGATGCGGCGATTGTCGGTGGCATGGCGCGTTTCAACGGTGAGCCCGTGATGGTGATAGGCCACCAGAAGGGTCGTGACACCAAAGAAAAAATCTACCGAAACTTTGGCATGCCTCGCCCCGAGGGCTATCGCAAGGCATTACGGCTGATGCGGCTGGCTGAAAAATTCAGCCTGCCAATTTTCACCTTCATTGATACCCCCGGCGCCTACCCCGGCATTGGTGCCGAGGAGCGTGGCCAATCAGAAGCCATCGCCCGTAATTTGTATGTGATGGCCGAACTGAAAACACCGGTGATTTGCACTATCGTCGGGGAGGGCGGATCGGGAGGCGCGCTGGCCATTGGCGTAGGTGACCGCACATTGATCCTGCAATATTCCACCTACTCGGTCATCTCGCCTGAAGGGTGCGCTTCCATTCTGTGGAAGAGCGCAGACAAGGCTTCAGTCGCTGCCGAAACGCTGGGTATTACCGCTGACCGGCTGAAAGCAAACGGACTGGTGGACCTGGTCATCGGCGAACCCTTGGGGGGTGCGCAACGTGACTGGGACACCATGTTTCAATCCATGAGACGCGCGTTGACCGACACGCTCGTCGATCTGAACAAGTTACCCATTGATGGCTTGCTGAACGCGCGCTACAAGCGATTGCGCGCGTATGGCAGCTTTAAGGAAACTCCTGCCAAATAAGGCTATCGTGAATGTCGTGGCGGCCTGCCTGGCGCGTCACGTTCCGCCGCATGCCCGCCTGACGCTGGCGCTATCGGGTGGGCTTGATTCGGTTGTCCTGCTCCATGCGCTGCATGCATTGCGTCACCATCCGTTCGACTTGCACGCAGTGCATGTTCATCATGGCCTGTCGTCTCGTGCCGATGACTGGGCACAGTTTTGCGCTCAATCCTGTGCGGCGTTGTCAGTTGAATTAAGCATTCATCGCATTCGCATTGCTGATACGGATCCGGCGGGTATCGAGGCTGCCGCTCGGCGCGAGCGCCGCCAAATATTTGCGGCGCTGGACACGGATTTCCTGCTTACCGCGCATCACAAGAACGATCAGGCCGAAACCCTGATGCTGCAATTGTTGCGCGGCGCTGGACCAAAAGGCCTGTCGGCAATGGCCGAGTTGCAGCACTTGCCAGACTGGGAGGCGGCACAGCTTAGACCGCTGCTAACGCTCACGCGTGCCGAACTGTGGCGTTATGCACAATCTCATGCGCTCGG
>JAAFGW010000113.1 GCA_010365175.1 Sulfuriferula multivorans
AAGCCCGTGTGGAGTCGTATGCGCCTGCCTTTGTCGCTCCTCGTTGCTGGCCCCGGCCAGCCGCCTCGTCGCTTCGCGGCATGCACCCGCCCAAACGCACCATCGGGCGCGCCCAACTGCGGTTTCTAGGATAATGGATCGCATCGTCCGCCTGCGCGAATACCTGGCCGATTGTCGCCGTGCAGTCAGTTGGGCGACGCCGATAGCAACCAGCGGACGTCTCACGCGCGTTTCGGGACTGGTGATGGAAGCGGTAGGCTTGCGTCTGCCGGTGGGCAGTCAGTGTCATATCCAGGTTCCAGGCGGGCAGAGTATCGAAGCCGAGGTGGCCGGGTTTTCCGGTGACCGCCTGTTCATCATGCCGGCGACCGATATTTACGGCGTGATGCCGGGTGCACGCGTGATTCCCGACAACCCGATGGCAGCCCAACCTCCGCGTTTGGGATTGCGCTATGTGCCGCGTCGTCGCGCGCAAGATCGGGTGCGACAGGTTCCGGTGGGCGACCGATTGCTGGGACGCGTGCTTGACGGTGCAGGAAGGCCGCTCGATGGCAAGGGCTCGCTTTCGCTGGAGCGCCGGATCCCGCTTTATAGTCGCCCGATCAATCCTCTGGAGCGAGCCCCCATCAGACAGACGCTGGATGTGGGCGTGCGCGCAATCAATGGGCTGTTGACCGTGGGACGCGGGCAGCGACTCGGCCTGTTTGCCGGCAGCGGCGTAGGTAAAAGCGTGTTGCTTGGCATGATGGCGCGCTGTACCGAGGCCGACGTGGTGGTGGTGGGGTTGATTGGCGAACGCGGACGCGAGGTCAAAGAGTTCATCGACACCATCCTCGGCGCTGAGGGCATGGCGCGTGCGGTCGTAGTGGCGGCACCTTCCGACCATCCGCCGCTGATGCGCCTCAACGGCGCGGCCTACGCCATGTCGATTGCTGAATATTTTCGTGACCAGGGCAAGCACGTCTTGCTCATCATGGATTCGCTTACCCGCTACGCGATGGCGCAGCGCGAGGTGGCGCTGGCGATCGGCGAGCCGCCCGCGACCAAAGGCTATCCGCCGTCGGTATTCGCCAAGTTGCCGCAACTGGCCGAGCGCGCCGGCAATGGCCGCGCGGGAAGCGGCTCGATCACCGCATTTTTCACCGTGCTGATGGAAGGTGACGACCAGCAGGACCCGATTGCTGATGCGGCACGCGCAATTCTCGACGGTCACATTGTGTTGAGCCGTGATCTGGCCGATGCAGGGCACTATCCAGCGATTGATGTCGAGGCTTCGATTAGTCGGGTTCAGCCCGATTTGTTGAACGAAGATCAGCTTGAGCAAACACGTCGTTTCAAATATCTTTATTCGCGCTACATGCGCAGTCGCGATTTGCTTTCCGTCGGCGCTTACGTGCCGGGCGCCGATCTGGTGCTGGATGAAGGGGTGAAACTGTATCCAAAAATGCAGGGTTATCTGATGCAAGGCATGCGAGAACGTGCCGGGATGGATGAAGCGCGCGCAGGACTGGATGAGGTGCTCGGGTGAAGCCCTTTGCGCTGGCGCGAGTGCTGCAGCTCGCCGAGCGTAAGCTCGAAACACAGGCACGTGCAGTCAAGTTCGCACATGGTATCTGGCTGCGGGCACGCGGCAGGCAGGTGCGACTGACGGCTGTGCGCGACGCCCATATTACGCAACTGGCAGTCGAATTACGCGGTGGAGTGTCAGCCGAGCAATTGCAGGAAAAAAATCGTTTGCAACTTGCGCAGGCAGCCGATCGACAAGTGGCGCAAGCCACTATCGATGCCGCGTATCGTGAATGGCAAGCTCGTCTGGCCGAATGGATGCAAGAGGAGAATCGGGTGAAGGCTTTGCGATTGCTTGAACAACGCCATCTGGAACAGGCTGCAATTCAGGGAAAACGGATCGAACAACGTCAACATAACGAGTTGGTGGAGTTGATGCATGGCCGTACCGCGGGTGGGTGGAGGGCTCGCTGATGCAGTTGCTTGAACTCACGCCGGCCGAATTGACTTTTTTGAACACGGCGCCTGCTGTAACCGCGCCTGCTGTAACCGAACACACGCAACAGCGCTTGACGCACCATCTAGCCAGCGTCCTGACGGCGCGACTGCGCTTGCCCGTCACGCTGCATGAAGTGCTGGCCACTGACCCGGCCCGTGCCCAGTCGACCCCGGTCTGGTTTCCCGACGCCGTATTGGCAAGCCTGTGGCTGACGCGTCGTCTGGGCGGTAAACATGTGTCAGGCGTGGCGCCCTTTGTTCCACTCACACTGATTCAGACACTGAACGAGGTGTTGGCTGAATGTTGGCTGGATGGGCGTAACCCCGAAGCAATGCCGACAGCATTGACTTGGCAACTCACAGCGGATCACATGCAGGCACGGCTTGCGGTGCAGTTTCCACATCACCTGTCAGATATGACGAACTGGGCACGAGGCGTAATAAAACATGTTTAATTCAGTTTCGGTCCAGCTCCAGACGACTCGATTTCTAGCCATGCCCGCCTTGCTGATGGTGCCGTCCGTGGCCATTGCTGCAACCGATACTGCAACCAGCATGTTCACGGTGCTGCTCAGTCTGGTCTTGATCCTGGGTGGCTTTATTGCCGTGGCGTGGTTCGTTCGCCGCTATCTGCCAGGCATGGGCGCGCAAGGCGTGGTCAAGGTGGTGGGAACAACGGCGGTGGGCACACGTGAGCGGGTGGTGGTGGTCGAGGTGGATGACACATGGCTGCTACTCGGTGTGGGCGGTGGCAACGTGCGGTTGCTGCACACCCAACCCAAGCCGGCAGACCTGCGCGCGCCCGAATCCAACACCTTTCAGGTTGAACGTCCATGATGAAGCAACTTTTGGGGTGTGGGTTGCTCCTGTTGGTGTCTTCCGCATGGGGTGCTGAAAGCAGTGTGCCCTTACTGAGCGTGACACCCGGTGCAGGAGGGCAGATTATCGGCGTGCCGGGCGCAAGCCTGCCCTGGTTATTGTTGTTCCCTTTTTTACCGGCCTTGCTGCTGGCATTCACCGCGTTCACCCGCATTGCAGTCGTACTGTTCCTGTTGCGGCAGGGGCTGGGCAGCCATACGGCGCCACCCAATCTGGTGCTGATGGGGCTGGCGGTATTGCTGACGATTTTTGTGATGTCGCCCGCGCTTAAAACGATAGATGCCGAGGCCTATCAGCCTTTTCTTTCGGGGTCTCTGACGTTCAATGATGCGGCTGAAAAAGCCGCCACGCCGTTGAAAGTTTTCATGTTGCGGCAAACCCGTATCGAAGACCTGAGCCTCTTTACCGAAGGGGATAAAACGATAGACCCGAAGCAGGTAAACAGTGTGCCGCTGGCTGCATTGGCGCCAGCGTTCCTGACCAGTGAGCTCAAAACTGCATTTCAGATCGGATTCATGGTCGTATTGCCTTTTCTGGTGATTGATCTGGTGGTCACAGCCGTGCTCACGGCGCTGGGCATGATCATGCTGCCGCCACAACTGGTTTCGCTGCCCCTGAAGCTGCTGCTGTTTGTGACGGTGGATGGCTGGCACCTTCTGGTGGGTTCGCTGATAGGGAGCTTTTGATGGAAGGCCTCGCGCGCGATACGCTCTGGCTGGTGGTGATGCTCGCCGCCCCGGTGCTGCTGGCAGGCTTGCTCACCGCATTTGCCATCAGCCTTTTCCAGGCTGCTACGCAAATTCTCGAACCTACTCTTTCGTTCGTACCCAAACTCATCGTCATGCTGGTTGTGCTGGCAATTCTGGGCAGCTGGATGGGCGGGCAGCTGGTTGAGTTTGCGCGCACCCTGTTAACTGATTTCCCGGGTTTGCTAGAGTGATGTGCACCTGATGCTGATCCGGAACCCTGACCTATGCCGCTGAGTGAAACGCATCTGGCGGTCTGGGTATTTACCTTTGCCCGATTGGCCGGATGGACTTTATTTGACCCACTCATCGGGCGGCTGCCTGTTTCAATGCGCCTGTTCATGGCAGCCGTGCTGGCAGCGGTTCTCGCGCCGGGTTTGTCCCTCGCGATGCTGGATCCCTTTACCGTGCAAGGCCTGTTGGCCATAAGCATGGAAATGTTATGGGGTGCTGCGCTGGCGCTGTGTGTATGGCTGGTATTTGCTACCGTCACAGCGGCATGGGTGTGGACCGGTCATACCGCCACTGGCGGCTTGTTGACTTTGACCGCTGAGCAGGCTGAACCCGCCGATGCGGCCTGGAGAAACCTGGCGGGATGGTTGGCAGCGATGGCATTTTTGGGTGCGAGCGGCCACTTGTTGGTGGTTGACGCATTGCGCGACAGCTTCATTAGCCTGCCGCTGGCAGCATTGCCCTCCGCCAGTAATGTGCGTCACCTCGTCGAGTCAGCGAGCTGGTTGTTTGCCGCAGGCATGCAGCTGGCCCTACCTCTGGTGGCATTGGTGCTTCTGATCCAACTGGCGTTCGGCATTGTCGCGCGCACCACGCCGGGACTGGACATGGTCTCGGTCGGGGTGGGGGTGGGGGTGCTGAGCTTGATGGTCGTCTGGGTATGGGCTGTGCCGCTGGTTGCCATCGGCATCGGCCAGGGCATGGAGCAACTGGTGGTCTGGATGGGGCGGCTGGCTTCGAGATAACACTTGCTTGAGATGGCCTTGGGTGTGGCCAGATAGATTAGAATGGCAGGATTTATCGTCTCATGGCCAATCCAGCGGCGCATGTTTTAAATAAGAGCGGCGAAACAAGAGCGGCAGAAACACTATGGCAGAACTCAAACCAGCCAGCGGAAGCCTGGTTGCGATCGTTACCCCCATGTCGGCGGACGGTGCACTCGACCTCGACGCTTTGCGTCGCCTGATTGGCTGGCATATTGCGGAGGGCACCGATGGCATCGTGATCGTTGGCACCACCGGCGAATCCCCAACCGTAACGTTTGATGAGCATTGTCTGCTGATTCGCACCGCAGTCGAACAGGCCGCAGGGCGCGTGCCGGTGATTGCAGGAACCGGCGCCAATTCCACCGTCGAGGCCATTGAACTCACCGAATGCGCAAAGGCAGCAGGCGCGCAAGCCGGATTGTCGGTCGTGCCTTACTACAACAAACCGACCCAAGAAGGCCTCTACCAGCACTACAAGAAGATTGCCGAAGCAGTTGATCTGCCCTTGATTCTGTATAACGTCCCGGGTCGGACCGTGGCGGATTTGTCCAACGACACCACGTTGCGCCTGGCCGCAGTGCCTGGCATCGTCGGCGTGAAAGACGCCACCGGCAGCATGGAGCGTGCGGCTGACCTGATCCGTCGTGCACCCCAAGATTTTGCACTTTACAGCGGCGACGATGCGTCAGCGATGCCCTTCATGTTGCTGGGCGGACATGGTGTGATTTCGGTTACCGCCAACGTTGCACCAAAAATGATGAACGAGATGTGTGTGGCCGCGCTTGCCGGGAACCTGCAACGCGCGCGCGAACTCAATAACGCGTTGCTGCCGTTGCACAGCAAGCTGTTTGTTGAAGCCAACCCCATTCCGGTCAAGTGGGCGTGTGTCGAGATGGGTCTGATTCCATCCGGCATGCGCTTGCCGTTGACCCCGCTGTCTGGCGAACAGCATGAAACCGTGCGAGGCGCGTTGCGTCACGCGAATTTGATCTAGCAGGGTGCGTGCACCCCGTTGGTTTAATTTAAGACTATCGATTTAGGATTCCCTTTTATGCGTTTATTGCCTCTGTTCTTGATCATGTCCGTCACCGTGTCGGCTTGCGGAATCATCGAAACCAAAAAGATCGATTACAAATCGGCCGGCAAACTGCCGACGCTGGAAGTCCCTCCCGATCTGACTGCGCCAACCGGAGATAACCGCTACGCCATTCCCGATACACAGGGCAGCGGTAGCGCAACACTGTCGAGCTATAGCCAGGAACGCAAGGCGACCCCATCCGGCTCAACAACGTTGTTGCCCACGCAGGAAAAAGCACGGATCGAACGCGCCGGCAGCCAGCGCTGGCTCGTGGTGCAGGCGACCCCGGAGCAGGTGTGGCCCGTTCTCAAGGACTTCTGGCAGGAGACGGGCTTTATCATCAATCTGGAATCACCCGAAACCGGTGTGATTGAAACTGACTGGGCAGAGAACCGCGCGAAAATTCCGCAGGATTTTATTCGTCGCACGATAGGAAAAGTAATTGATGGGTTGTACTCGACCGCCGAGCGCGACAAATTCCGCACCCGCATCGAAGCGAATAAGGATGGCACCGAAATTTACTTGAGTCATCGCGGCATGATCGAAGTTTACGACTCGGCCAACAAGGACAAAACCGTATGGCAACCGCGTCCGTCCGACCCAGAACTTGAAGCCGAAATGCTTCGCCGTTTGATGCAGCGCTTTGGCGTTGAGAAGGCGCGTGCAGACAGCATGCTGGCGGTTCAGCAGACGCCCGAGCAAGCCCGTGTGATCATTGCATCGGGTGCTTCGGTACTGGAGATGGATGAAGGCTTTGACCGTGCCTGGCGTCGCGTTGGTTTGGCGTTGGACCGCGTGGGCTTTGCGGTGGAAGACCGCGACCGTTCCAAAGGCGTGTATTTCGTTCGTTATATCGATCCCGAAGTCGACAACAACAGCAAAGCCGATACCGGTCTGTTCGCCAAGTTGGCTTTCTGGCGCAGCAAGAAAGCGCAGACTTCGCCGCAGTTGCTGGTTGTGGTCAAGGATGCCGGTGAAAAGAGCCGTGTCATTGTCAGCGGTGCTGACGGCAAGACGGCCGATGCCGCGACGCAGACCCGTATTCTCAACTTGCTGCAAAAAGAGCTGAAGTAATGCGGGAAAGCGTTTGATGCGGTTCGCCAGCCTCGGCAGCGGCAGCGAGGGTAACGGCCTGGTAGTCGAGGCCGGCTCCACCCGGGTGTTGATGGACTGTGGATTTGGTCTGGCTGACAGTGTTGTGCGACTGGCCCGTCTGGGGCTGCAGGTTTCCGATCTGGCGGGCATTGTGGTCACCCACGAGCACAGTGATCACATTGCCGGGGTGGGGCGGTTGGCACGCAAGCACAAGTTGCCGGTGTGGCTCACTGCAGGCACCTTGGCGATGGCGCAGGATCTCGGTGGGGTGACGGTGCGCGTAATCGACAGCCATGCGGTGTTTGCCGTAGATAACCTGGAGATACAGCCTTTTCCGGTGCCACATGATGCGCGCGAGCCCGTTCAATATGTGTTTGGCGATGGCAATCGGCGTTTGGGTGTGTTGACCGATGTGGGATGCAGCACGCCACACATAGAGACCATGCTTGCGGGGGTTGATGCGATGGTGCTGGAATGCAATCATGACGCGACGATGCTTGAAAACGGTCCTTATCCGGTGAGTCTGAAGCGTCGGGTGGGCGGGCGCTTTGGTCATCTTGAAAATGCCCAGTCAGCAGCTCTGCTGACTAAACTGATGCATGACAAGTTGCAATACGTGATGGCCGCGCATGTTTCACGCAAAAACAACACCACAGCGCTGGCACAGGGCGCACTTGCCCAGGTTTTGAACTGCACGGATGATGACGTCCGTGTGGCCTGTCAGACGACAGGCTTTGATTGGATAACGCTTTGACGACTTTTGCTGAACTCGGGCTTGCGCCCGATATCCTGCGTGCCCTCGACGACATGGGGTACGCAACACCGACGCCGATTCAGGAACAGGTGATTCCCCTGGCCATGCAGGGCGGTGATATTCTGGGCGCAGCCCAAACCGGTACCGGCAAGACGGCGGCGTTTGCGTTACCGCTGATCCAGCGTCTGCTGCCGTTTGCAAACACCGGCACGTCGCCCGCCAAGCATCCGATCCGTGCACTGATTTTGACTCCCACGCGTGAGCTCGCCATACAGGTTGAGGAAAGCGTCAAAGCGTATTGTAAGCACGTACCTATCCGTTCGCTGGTGGTGTTTGGTGGCGTCAACATCAACACCCAGATTCCCATCCTTAAGGCTGGTGTCGAAATTCTGGTGGCCACCCCGGGCCGTCTGCTCGACCATGTACAGAACAAAACCTTGATGCTGAACCAGGTGAACACCCTGGTGCTCGATGAAGCCGACCGCATGCTCGACATGGGCTTCATGCCCGACTTGAAGCGCATCGTTGAACTGTTGCCCGCGCAGCGGGTGAACATGATGTTCTCGGCCACCTTTCCGGAAGAAATCCGCAAGCTCGCCGACAAGATTCTCAACAACGCCACCTTTATCGAAGTGGCGCGCAACGAAACGGCCGTCACGGTCACTCAGGTGGTGCATCCCGTTCACCACGAGCGCAAGCGGCAATTGCTGGTGCATCTGGTCAAGACCCGCGACCTGAGCCAGGTGCTGGTGTTTACCGGGACCAAACTCGGCTGCAATCGGCTCGCCAACGAACTGAACAAGCTCGGCATTCATGCCGATGCGATTCATGGCGATAAAACCCAGCAGGAGCGCATCAAGGCGCTGGATGCATTCAAGGCCGGCAGCATTCGCGTGCTGGTGGCCACCGACGTCGCTGCGCGCGGTCTCGACAT
The DNA here is from genome assembly GCA_010365175.1 of Sulfuriferula multivorans. Taxonomy (GTDB): domain Bacteria; phylum Pseudomonadota; class Gammaproteobacteria; order Burkholderiales; family Thiobacillaceae; genus Thiobacillus. The sequence goes on from JAAFGW010000113.1 coordinate 8,489, forward strand.
CGAGGCGCTGCCTTTCGTCATCAATTACGACTTGCCGCACAACGCAGAAGACTATGTTCACCGGATTGGCCGCACCGGACGCGCAGGGGCCAAGGGGGAGGCGATCTCACT
>JAAFGW010000114.1 GCA_010365175.1 Sulfuriferula multivorans
GACATCATAGTTATCGGCGATGGTTGTCCAATAGGCCGCATCGTCGGGTGCCTTAGCGCTGCCGACCGGCGTTTTAGCCCGAGCCGGCAGCGCGACGGAAGTCGCAACCCCCACCGCGCCAGCCAGGATGTCGCGTCGCGTGGGTACTATCATCCCATTCTCCAGAATCCTGTCCTCCGGCATCAGAAGTCCATATTCAGCCGGACGAAATACTGCCCGCCATCGGTGTCATATGGCGCGTTGCGCGAATAGATCAGGCCGCGATTGGCCTGGAAAGTCGCTTCGGCGGGATAGGTGTCGAGCACGTTATCGGCACCGGCCGTGACCGAAAAGTGACTGGCGAAACGCAAGGTCGCCGAAACATCAAGAAAAGCGCGTCCGCCGAAGTGCTGGAAGATATCGCCGGTCGCGTTGCCCGTCGAATCGGTCCAAGGCCCATAATAGCGGCCGCGCAGCATCAGCGCGATGGGGCCTGTCTCGTAGTTCGCAGTGCCGGATGCGTTATGCTGTGGCAGCCGCTGCTCGAAGATGATGCGTTGAGTGTCGCCCGGAATACTGGCGCTCGGTGCGCTCGTCACTTTGGTCTGATTGTAATTATAGGCAACGCTGAGTGAGCCCCGGCCAGTGCCGATTTCGCGCGTGTAAGTAAGCACGGCATCGATGCCGCGCGTGCGTGTAGCAAAGTCGTTGGTGAAGAAATTGACCGAGCTATAGCGATTGGGATTGGGCAGTGACGTTGGCACTGTGATCGAGTTGGATTGCCCGAACCGGTCTCTCAGCTTGATCTGATAAGCATCGATGCTGCCCGACAGGCCGAAGTCGGAACGGAAGGTCAGGCCGGCGGTGATGCTTTTAGATTTTTCGGGCTTGAGCGGTTTGGCTCCGAGCGCGATGGCGATCGGATCGCTCGGCGAAAGTCGGCCGTTATTGAAAATCTGCAGCGTTCTGGTGTCGAGGCCTTGCGAGGTGCTGGTCGAATAGAGCTGGCCTGGGGTGGGTGCGCGGAATCCCGTCGAATAGGTCGCGCGAAAGGCAATGTCGTTCGTTACTTCGTACCGGCCCGAAAACTTGTAGTTGAAGGTATTTCCGAACACTGAATAGGTTTCATAGCGGCCAGCCGCACCCAGGGTGAGCCGCTCGATCGGATGCGCCTCAACGTCGATATAGCCTGCATAGCTGCGCTGGCTGAAGTTGCCGGCCTGCCGCGGCGTAAAGCCTGGGAAACCATTGGAATTGGGCGATAAGCCGGTGTTCGCGCCTGGCCCGATGGCATAGGAGGCCGGATTGCCGGCTCGGATCCCATAGGTCTCGACGCGGCGTTCTGCGCCAAAGGCGACGTTCACCGGGCGATACATGCCAAGATCGAGCTTGTAGACGAAATCGGCATTGACGTTGAACTCGCGCTGTTCGAGCCTACCGAGATAGAATGATGTCGGGCTGTCGGGCCCCAACGACGCGTTGAGCGATTGACCTAGTGCGTAGTTAATCCGGCTACGCCCCTGCGACGCACTCAGATCATAAGAAACATTGCTGGTGATATTGCCGCGCGCGCCGGCCATGCCTTGCAGGTCGCTGTACTGGGTGCCGAACTTGGGCGAGAAGCCAGCTGGGTAGATATTGGTAAAACTGAACCCGGGGAAGACCGCACTCGCACCGTATACGCTGGCGGTGGTGTCAGGGTTGCGCCAGTTGAAGTCGGTAACGCCCACGCCATCGCGCACGATGCCGAAAGCATACAGATCCAATGCGTCGTCGATTTCATAGTGCGCATTGACCGTCCCCTGCACCGATTCAAGACTGGGCTGGCCCCAGCGTTGCACCGGATTAGGCACATTAATGTTGGGATGCGCTGCCTGAAAGGCAATGGCGTCGGGACGCTGGCGCGTGCGCGAGGTCGCCTCGGCGTGATCATATTGTCCGCTGACTGCGAGGCTGCCGCGATCGCCCAGTGCGATGCCGCCGCGCACGCCAGTCTGATATTCGTTACCGTCTCCAGCACGATAGCGCGAAAACTGGCCGAAAGCATGTATGCCCGGCTTGTCGTCGAGGATAATATTGATGACGCCAGCGATTGCGTCCGAGCCATATTGCGCAGCGGCGCCGTCGCGTAGCACTTCGATGCGGCCGATAGAAAAATTGGGGATCGACGAAAGGTCGGAGGCTTGCGCCCCTCGCGTGCCGAGCAGCGCCGTGCGGTGATAGCGTTTCCCGTTCACCAGCACGAGTGTCTCGTCCGCTGATAGCCCGCGCAGCGTCGCCGGTCGGACGAAGGCCTGGCCGTCAGCCGCCGGCAGTCGCTGCACGTTGAACGACGGCAGCAGTCGCGCAAGATCGTCGGACAGATCACCTGAGGCGACTTGGGTGATCGCTGCGCCTGACAGCACATCAACTGGCGCCAAACTGTCGAATTGGGTACGCCCGGTTTCGCGGGTGCCGGTAACGACTATCTCACTGCCGTCGCCAGGACCGGCGGATGATTTGGTCTGAACTGCTTGGGCATGCGCCGAAACGGCCACCCCGCACTGCAACACGAAAAACGCCGTTTTAAACCGGTATTGCATTAGAGATCCGATATGGTCGGTGAGAGGACATATGCCGCTTAAGCGGCCATTATTTCATTCTCGTGGCAGTTTTCCATTTGCCTACAGGTCGATGCAGAAGGCGCCGTCGGGGCTCTGTTGCAAAAACTGTATTGGGACCGAGTTTGCTAGTCTGATGGTGAGCATCAGCCTGTGTAGATGTCGAATTGCCTTTCGATCAGGCGCACTTCTCCCATGATGCCGCCGCCATATTGCCATAGGGCCGCTTGGCCCTTTCGCAGCGCATGCATGACTTCGAAGCCCTTGATCGTGGCATAAGCGGTCTTCATGGATTTGAACCCGCGTACTGGCTTGGTCGGTTCTGTCGCAAATATTAGGCCCAGGCGGGCTCTGCTCTTTGAAACATCAGGTCATGCGGCGAGGCTGTTGAACTGATGGGCCAAGGACAGATTTTGGCTGTGGGTTTCGATCAACTGGCGTTTGCGGATAATAGGGATCAACTCGATACCGCCCAGGATAATCGCCGCCGAATGGTTGGTCTTGAAGCCCAGCATGGGGCGGGTCCGGCGTTTGATGCGGCGATGATCCTGCTCGATGCTGTTGTTCATGTACTGGCTGCGCCGCACCCTGAGCGGCGCGGAGCCGGCGGCCGTCCGCAGCCGAGCTTCAGCATGGCAGTTGCGCGCAGCCTCCAAATTGGTCTGGCTGCCATCGATCGTAACCTGCTCGGGCAGGCCGTGGCGCGCATAAGCCTTGCGGAAGAACACCTTGGCATCGCCGAGATTTCGCGTTGGCGAGAAGCGGAAATCGACCGTTGCACCCGATTTGTCGATCGCCCGGTAAAGATACGTCCATCCGCCCTTCACCTTGATGTACGTTTCGTGGACGTGCCATTTCGACATCACCAGCCGCTTGCGTGTGTTGAATGTTTCCAGCAGTTCTGGTGTGTACCGGATAACCCAGCGATGGATCGTCGAGTGATCCAGGCAGATACCCCGCTCGGCAATCATTTCCTCCAGATTTCGCAGGCTCAGGCCGTAGCTCAGGTACCAACGAACGCATAGCAGGATGAGCGAAGCGTCAAAATGCCGGCCTTTGAACAAAAATCCCGCCTCCGCGCGGCTGCTCCGCGCCACCCCCACCACACCACAACCGCAACTTTGCGACAGAACCTGCCGATGACCGTCTCCAAGGATTTAGCCGCGCCAGCCGCCTTTCGCAGGTTTGGCCCGCCGCCAAATTGCGGCAACGACAAAGGGTGGCGGCGCGGGCTATATGAAATCCTTCAAAAGGATTTGCTTTGGGCTTAAACGCAGCCCACCCAGGTCGCGCTTTGTTAAAAACATCGATAACTGTATAACTGTAAGTTTAAACCGAATTAAAATGCCGTCCTTACGCATATAAAAATTAGAGGGCTACGAATGGAAGCATTTTCCTAGTGTTTTGGAGAAAGGATGTTTATCATGCCCAATGATGTGTCGGACGGATACTATCAGTCTGCTGCACCTAAAATCAGCGAATGGGGCAAGGTTGTTAATTGTCGGCCAGGTTTGTATTTTCGGCCGACAAGTATTGCCGAGCTACAACAATTTCTGACCGACCAGTTGCAATCAGGAACCGCGGTTACCAATCTCAGGATTCTTGGCGGCTTGCACAGCTGTTCCGAAATTTTCAGTGGCGATATCGTCGTCGATCCCAGTGCGTTGCCGAAGACGCTGGATTGGGATGCCGGCAACACCGGCGTGACGGCGGCAGCCAATATCCATCTGCACGACTTCCTGCTCGCGTTATCTCTGCGCGGCAAATCGCTTTCGGCAACGGGCGGCACCGATGCACAGATGCTGGCAGGACTGATTTCTACCAACACCGCCGGCGCTACGATCCACCACAGCATCTATGAGCTGCTCGACTGGGTCGAATTCCTGTCAGTCGCTGCCGACGGCAAATCAATGCAGCTGCGCAAAATCGCCAACGGCAGCCCGGATTTCAACGCCGCTGTCTGTTCGCTCGGGCTGATGGGATTCATCACGCGCGTGCATTTCCGGACCATCGACACACCCTATTACAAGGTTACCCAGTCGATCGTCGCCATCGACACGGTTGTAAAGGATCCGTTGCACACCTCGACGCTATATGATTTTTGGAGGATCGAATGGATTCCCGATACCGATCATGGCCTTTTATGGACGGCAAACGGCATTCCCGCCAAGGACGCGAAGCCGGATGGTGACTATCCGGCCGATGGCACCGAGACCATTCTCAAATATCTTGGGTTCATCAGCGACCGCTTGGAGCATGCCGGACCATTTCTTAATGAATCTCTGAAGCTCGCTTATTTCGCCATGCGAGAGGCGCATAAGGCGTCGACCTTGACCGGACCCTTACGCAACATGATTCCCGTTGACCGTACCGCGCCGGTGCGGGTGGCACAGGCTGAATGGTGCTTCTGTCCCGCCGACCTTGGCGCCGCCATGACGGTTTGCCGCAACTATTTCAGCGCCAGCAAATGGCCCAACACGCCGATCGAGATCGAATTGACGCGCACCGACAGCTATCTGATGTCGGCTTGGAACTGGCCGGGCCTGCCCGCCATCGCCAAGTTCAACTTCCAATATCTGACAGACTATATGACGCCTGCCGACCTGGCCGCGACGATGAACCATTTGCAGGGTCTCTGGGCGGCCTGCGAAGCTGCAGGCCTGACGTTCAAGGCGCATTGGGGCAAGATCAATTTTCTCGACGCCCAATTTGTTGGCCAACATTATGAGCTGCGCGCCTTCAAACCCTATATTCAGCCGATGTTTCTGAATGACTCGCTGCGGGCGCGGCTGCTGTAAGGTGCTGCTCGGGGCCGGCCAATCAGGGGCAGGTGTTCGGGGGGTCGACGCTGGCCTTATTGCGGGAATGCGCGACAATTTGCCCTTACTGCGGTGGAATGGAGCGTGCATATGGTAAGCGATTCTTAAACCTGTGTCGGGTGCCGGCACGCAGCCGGATTTTAATACCATGTTAAAACCCACGCCCTTTCAAACCGGGCCGCTGGCAATTGGGGTCGCGGCGATTGATCTTAGCGCCGTACCCGAGTTCGGAATCGGCGCTCTTTGGGTGCAGCCGATGCACTGCCGCATCGCCGGTGATACTGTGGTGACTCTGGAACCTAGGGTCATGCAGGTTCTGGTGGCTCTGGCGATGGCGCCGGGCCGGGTGGTCAGCCGGGCGGCGCTGATCGACCAATGCTGGGGCGGACGGATTGTCGGTGAGGATGCAATAACTCGCGCCATGGTGCAATTGCGCAAGGCCGGCAACATCTTGGGTGGCGACCATTTCCGTATCGAGACCCTCAACAAGATCGGCTATCAGCTGGTCGGCACGGTGACCTGGCCGGATGCGGAGGGAAGCTTGGTAGCGGCACCATTGCTCGCGTCAACGAGTCCCCCGCCTGTGGCAGGTACGGAATTTTCGCGCGATAATGGAGTGCCGGTCCTGGCGGTGCTAGCGTTCGACAACCTCTCAAACGATCCCGACCTTGCCTATTTCTCCGACGGCGTCAGCGAGGAAATCCTCCATGCCGTCGCAAGAGCCAAGGGGCTGCGCGTCATCGGCAGGGCTTCGGCCTTTCAATTTCGCGGTGCCGACAAGAATGCTGAGGCAGTTGCTGCCCGGCTCGGCGCCACGCACATGCTCGATGGCTCCGTCCGCCGCGCCGGAGACACTATTCGCATTAGCGCCGAACTGATCGACACAAAGAGCATGCAGACCTTGTGGACCGACCGCTTCGACCGGCAATTGAACGATATCTTTGTCGTGCAGGACGAAATCGCCGCCGCAATTGCCGCCGCGCTCGACGGCTATTTGGCTGCGGCGATGGCGCAGATCGAGATCGACCCTGTCGCGTACGACCTGCATCTACAGGCGGTCGCGCTCTTTAGTTCAGGCTGGTCTGCGGGCCAGTTATCTCAGGGTATCGCGCTGCTCGAACGCGCGGTGTCGCGCGCGCCCGACTTCGCTGCAGCTTGGGCGACCCTGGCAGGGAATCGTGCTTTCACATTGCCATTGACGAGCGATGCCGCAGGCAACGCAATTCGTCCTACCGTGCAGATTGCCGCGAGACGGGCCCTGGAACTCAACCCGCAATGTGCCTACGCTTATGTGGCGTTGTTTCTGACGCTTCCGGCATTTTCGAATTTTGCGGAAAAACTGCGCCTTGCCAAATTAGCGTGTTCCTGTGGCGACGGTGAGTTGACGCCACGGCTGTTCTATGCCGGTGTGGCGGCCTCGGTGGGGCACATCCGCGAAGCCTGCGACATTTATGATGAGGTCAAGATCAGCGAGCCGCTCGATCAAACAGCCGCATTTTTGCAGGCCGTCTACTATCGCTCCTCCGGGCGCATAGACCGGTCGCTGGCGCTGGCCGAGGCGGCGGTGGCGGCATATCCCGCATCGAATTGGGGACGGTTGTGCAGCAGCCTGGTGTTGCTTCACAGCGGCCAGACCGATCGCGCGGCGGAAATTCTGGCGGACGCGCCACCCGACGAGCTTCCCTATATTCGCGCCGAACTTGCGGTCATGCAGGCGCCGGATTCCAGGACACCAAAACAGAGACTAGCACCTATTCGTTCGATGCTGGAGCTTTCCAAACCTGTCAGCATCAATGATGCCGCCTTGGTCGCGACGGCAGGGGATGCCGACCTCGCCTTCGCTTCTCTGCTTGCCGGCATCGACGATGGCCAGGTGTTTTCAGCCGCGTTGAAGGATGGCAGTGGAACGACCCGCGCCAACACGGCCATAAATCTGTTCTCGCTCCGTTGCGAAGCGCTGCGCCGAGACCCACGCTTTGCCATCGTCTGTGTGCGGCTTGGTCTTTACGACTATTGGCTGGAAAGCGGCCATTGGCCAGATTGTGTTGCGGAGGTCGCACCTTATTACGACCTCAGAGCCGAATGTGCCAAGCATGCGAATTTGCCACGCTACGCCGAAAACGCCTGAGGCTGCGCTCGCCGATGCGCAGCAAAGTGTTTGCCGCCAACTGATGCGACATCGGTTTCGCTGTTTCCCGATAAAGTAATTATTCCTGCGTTGGTTGGTCACATCGACCGGTGACCCACAAAATGCGCGCTCGGACTCCTTTGCCGGCGAGTGTGCGAGTCACACTCCCAGATTTATCGGGGTCAACTGCGCTCCAGATCAGAAATCGATCGTCAGATAGGCCGAGGCAAGCCTGCCAGGTATGATATCATAGGCGCCAGCGCCCTTCAGATCGAAGCCCTGAACATCAAAGACATTGACAACGGCCACACGTAGCGTCGCTGCCTTACCGTCGAGCTTGAAGCTGTAGCGGCCGCCGATATCGACCGTGGTGCGCGACGGGATGGCAACGCTGTTGTTGGTGGTCGCCGTCTGTGCGCTCTGGTAGCTGACCTTTGCATCCAGGGAAACACCGGGTAAAAATGGTGTGCGCCAGTCGATATTGCCCTGCAGGCGGCGGGCGATAGAGCCAACCGGGAGCGCGCCGACACGGCCCTGCGCCACTGCCTCACCCGTCACACGGGCACGCAGCAGCACGGCGCCGACGACGACATTCAAGCGCGGCGTGACTGCACCGGCCACAGAGGCTTCGATACCGCGGTTGACGACATCGCCCAGCAGCGCAAAGCGGCCGTCGGAGGCTAGGTTGTAATAGGGTTTGCGCACATCGAACACGCCTGCAATCACGGCTACCTTGGGCGTGACCGCCCAGCGCACCCCGGCATCGCGCTGGCTGGTACGGATGGCCGGTAGCGCCTCGTTGCGGTTGGTGGCGTTGGCCGGTGCAACGCCGCTTTCCTCCAATCCGGTGACATAGCCAGCATAGGCAACCAGCTGAGGTAGGACATTGACAGCGGCATTGACGTTGAACAGCCATGGCTGGGCATCGGTTGATACCGGCGGCAAGCCAGGCAGGCCGATGCGCTTGTGATAGCTTGTGCGGGAGATGCCGATGCCAATCGCGCCAAGGCCGCGCCAACGCCCTTCATAGGCAATG
>JAAFGW010000115.1 GCA_010365175.1 Sulfuriferula multivorans
AATGGTTACCAATATCTGAGTAACATCTGGCGAGATTGCCGAGCGATGAGGCAACGTGAGGGTGTTTGTCGCCCAATAGTTCGCGCCGCATTTCAAGTGCCTGTTGGCCGAGTTCAAGGGCGCGGGAATAGTTACCGAGACGTGAGTAACAATTGGCGAGAATGCCGAGCGATAAGGCAACGTGAGGGTGTTTGTCGCCCAATAGTTCGTGCCGCATTTCAAGTGCCTGTTTGCCGAGTTCAAGGGCGCGGGAATAGTTACCAAGACTTGAGTAACAATTGGCGAGATTGCCGAGCGATATGGCAACGTCAGGGTGCTTGTCGCCCAATAGTTCGCACCGCATTTCAAGTGCCTGTTGGCCGAGTTCAAGGTCGCGGGAATAGTTACCGAGATTTCCGTAACAATTGGCGAGAATTCCGAGTGATATGGCAACGTCAGGGTGTTTGTCGCCCAATAGTTCGCACCGCATTTAAAGTGCCTGTTGGCCGAGTTCAAGGGCGCGGGGATAGTTACCGAGATTTGAGTAACAAGTGGCAAGGTCATTGAGCAGGTTCGCCTTCAGGGACGTGTGACCTACAGATTCGGCCCAATAAAGTATGAACTTTTTATGATTTTCATGGCCAGAAAGTCATGGAAAAAGAGAACGCAAGAAAACAAACACTGGAGCAACTTCATGAGCGGCGCAAGCAAGTCGTGAGGTTGCGCAAAAAGGGCATGAAGGTCATGCAAATCGTCGCCATGACGGACTTGAGCTACCCGGCGGTGCGGGTCACTATTGATCTATTCGATGCCGGGGGTTGGTCCGCCATCCGACCCGCTTGCAGAGGACGCAGCCGAGGTGATGGTCGCATCCTCAGCCAGGTTCAGGAAGAGACTATCCAGCGCACCATCATCGACAACCGTCCTGAGCAACTCAAGATGGATTTTTGCTTGTGGAGCCGGGCCGCCGTAGGCCAGCTGATCGAACAGGAATACGGCATAAAATTACAAGTGCGCAGCATTGGAAAGTATCTCACCCGCTGGGGCTTCACCCCACAGAAACCAATCAAGCGCGCTTACGAACAAAGCCCGGCAGCGGTACAGGCGTGGTTGGAAGGCGAATATCCCGGCATAGAGGAGCGCGCCAGGCGTGAAGGCGCCGAAATTCACTGGGGTGATGAGACCGCCTTGGTCAACACGGATGTGCGAGGCAGAAGCTATTCACCAGCAGGCAAAACGCCTGTCGCCTTTGCCGTCGGCGGCACACGCCAAAAGCTATCCATGATTGCTACCGTGACCAACCAGGGCAAGACCCGATGGATGATTATTGACGATGCATTCGACTCAGAAAAGCTCATTGAATTTCTGCAAGCCTTGATTAAAGATGCTGGCAAAAAGGTCTTTCTGATACAGGACAATTTGCGTGTTCACCACAGCAAAATAGTGAAGGCTTGGGTGGCTGAACGGGCAGACCAAATTGAACTGTTCTACCTGCCCAGCTACAGCCCGCAGCTCAACCCAGAGGAACGTCTCAATGCGGACTTGAAGCAGGAGATGGGCAAGCGCGTTCCTGTCAGAACCAAGGCCAAGTTACGTCAAGCGGCTAGCGACCACATGACGATGTTGGAGCAATCCCCTGAGCGCGTTCTGGGCTATTTCCTAGACAGCCGGGTTCGCTATGCCGCTTAATACTTCACAGGGCCGGAGCAATAAGTCCTGAGCTTCATATGCCTGCCGCGCAATGCGCAGAGCATCGTTATAACGTCCACGGTGATATGAGGGATAGGCTTGCAGCCAGAGCAGGCGGGCGGATGCAATAGGTGAAGAACGCTCAGCGTGAACCTGCCATGCGCGCAAGTGATCAAATTCCAGCTCGAAGACAGGTAACTCCCGGAAGTCTTTGCGGATTGCCTCGAACCAGTCGCCCAAGCGTTGCATTATTTCGTTGGCCCAATCATTACGCTGAACGAGCGGCCGATCTTGCCGCCGCACTTCCTGCACCAGCCGGTGGACAGCGTAGCGTTCGCTATCCGGAACTTGTTGTAGCAGCCGTAGTGCTACGCCCAAGCCTAGTGCTCCTTGTAATTGGATCGGCTCAACATCCAGTAGATGCGCCATCAGCCGCAGTCCCATGGGCGAGGAGGCACTCCAGGTAAGAAGGTCCAGCACAGCGACCAGCATAGGCTCTTCGCTGATTTCACGTTCGCTAATAATCAGTGTTTTGAATAAATCGGCTTGGTGCTTGGTCATACTGTCAAACTGTTCGGGCAGTGCATGTTGCAAATCTTCTCGCAGCATATCGCGGTAAACGCACCAGCCAATGGCGGCGCGGCGCGCAAGGTAGGCTCCCGCCAGTTCCAGCGCCAGTGGCAGGCCGCCCAGGGTGACGACGATTGCTCGGGCAGCGGATTCATCTTCTTGGTTTGATGGTGTCCTGTTGGCCTCCTGCACAAGCATCGAATAAGACTGCTCAACATCCAGCAGATCAAGTTTTACGTCAGTGAACATGGCCTGTTCGCTGCGGCTGGTTACCAGAATATGCGGGTTGGCCGATGCGTCGGGCAGGTAGTCGTGGATCGCGTCTACCGACTCTAGATTGTCGAAAACAATCAGACAGCCCGAATAGCTCTTGAGGCGATGGCGCGCTATATCCAGCTTGATCGCGTGTTCCGATTCCGGGGCTATCCAGCGAGCATCGACGGCGATCTGGGTCAACTGAGCATCAATGTTTTCGTCTACGGTGAGCCAGTAGACACCGTTGGGATATTCGTCGCGATATTGGTACGCATACTCGACCGCAAGCTGGGTCTTGCCCAGTCCGCCGATGCCTTGGAACAATGCTGTTTGCCCGATGCTGGTGGGTTTACCTTCGAGCAGTTGCTGGCGAACTATTTCCAAAGCCTTCTCCCGGCCCACCATGTACTTTCCCTTGGCGCGAAAGGGCACCAGAAAGGCTGCATTGCACGGATCGTATGAGGCTGGTGGTGTGGATGATGGAGCAGTGGATTGAGCCGGTTGTGAAGATTCGGCGGGCAGTTGGTCGGTGTGGGTTGTATGAGTGCTTATCGAAGTATTTTCAGGCGGCATGACTTTGATTGAACCAACATTCCCCGGCACGACTGCTGGTTGATCGGTCAGTAAACGGTAGAGCAGGTCATAGTCATCCGGTAGATGGTAGGTGGTAAAACTTTTCAGGGTCAGCGGAACGTGATCGATGCTGCCACTTGCGGAAACAACTGGAATGAATTTTGTGTTGCAGCAATAGTGATCATAAAGTGTTTGGGTAATGATCGAACCTTCGAAAGCAACACCACGTCCACCCTCGGTATCCTCACGACGGAAACGTTGCAAATACAACTGCGAGCACACGATCAGCACATAGTCGGCTTGCTCAATCTGCTTTCCATCCACGAAGGCCAGCCTTCAGCCGGAAAACCCTTCACATATTGGTCAATTTGACATTCCAGGCATTGAGTTCGTAGTTGATCTGAAACCTCCAACACCCACTGCTGTGTTCGGTGGAGTCGTGGCTGTAGCTGATGAAAACCTTGGGCATAGTCTGTGTACCGTTAGAGGTTTAGCTCGCATACAAGGGCGCATTAGCCGAAGGCGTAATGCGCCGGATGTTGCAAACCAAATAGTAACCACAAACGCCCAGTCATCGCCGCCCTGGTTTTGACTTTCCTCCCCTTACAGCCCCGCCGGAAATTGAGTCTTCCGGGCAGATCAGCGGCGAAGGTGTTTGAGCACCACTCACAAAAAACAAAATTAAAAACAGCAAAGTGGGGCGAGTTCTTCGCCGCCCGCCCGGCAGGCTCGATTTTCGGGAATTCGGGGCTGTTGGGGTCGCCTTCTTTTAGTTACTTTTCTTGGCGAGACAAGAAAAGTGACTAGCCGCCGGGCTACCCCCGGCCAACGGACAGTAGTCCAACGAAGGTTTAACCTCACCGCCGAAGCCCAACGCGCCATAGCCCTGCTGCAAGAATGCCGCACCGCGCTGATCTCCGCCGCCGTCGCCGGCCAGATTGACGTGCGGGGCGCAGTGGTGGCTTGAGCGCTTGATTTCTGTAACCTTTTGGCTACAATCGACCCATGTACACCATCGTCGAAACCGATACGTTCGAGCATTGGCTAAAAGGGTTACGAGATCGCACCACCCGCACGCGCTTGATTACCCGTTTGCGTAAAGTATCCGAGGGCAATTTGGGAGATGTAAAGCCGGTCGGAGACGGAGTGTGGGAAATGCGTGAGTTTTTCGGCCCCGGCTGGCGCATGTATTACGTTCAGCGTGGTGATGTGTTGATTGTCATGCTGGGCGGTGGCGTCAAGTCCAGCCAGTCCCGTGACATTGCCGCAGCCCAAGCCATGGCCAAGGAGATTAATTTATGAGCACCATCAAAACCCGTGCATTTGACGTAGCCAACTACCTCACCTGCGATGAAGACATTACCGAATACCTGCGCCAGGTACTGGAAGATGGCGACCCCGTACTTTTGGGCGCAGCCCTTGGCGACATCGCCCGCGCACGCGGCATGAGCCAACTGGCCCGCGACACCGGTTTATCGAGGGAGAGCCTGTACAAAAGTCTATCCGGCGAGCGGGCCCCCAACTCTGACACGCTGTTTAAGGTGATCAAGGCACTGGGCTTTCAGCTCACCCTTGCGCCGGCAGCACCTGACGCATCACCGCATTGATTTTCGCGTTCGAGGCCCCTGTGACATGAAATCGAATCTCACGACGCGCACCATCAACGGCATTGAGGTGGAAATGGGTTCGGGCAACGTATTTGCCGACTTGGGGCTGCCCAATGCCGACAAGCTCAAGATCAAGTCGGGCTTGGTGATTGAAATCACCCGGGCCATGCAGCGGCTCAAACTCACCCAGAAAGCCACCGCCGAGCGCATGGGCGTTCCGCAGCGGAACCAGTTGGGCACCTGATGCTGGCGTTCGCGTTAACATAAACTGCCCACACGACAGCACCCCAGCGAATACTGGCGAACCTATTTTTTCAGGCTGTCGCGAATCTCACGCAACAAGACCACATCTTCCGGCGTGGCAGCTGGTGCAGCAGGCGGCGCTTCCTTCTTCATGCGATTGAGCTGCTTGACCAGCATGAAGACCACAAACGCCAGAATGATGAAGTTCAGCAAAATGGTCAGAAAATTACCGTAGGCCAGCACCGGCACACCAGCTTCCTTGACCGCATCCAGGGTGCTCGCAACACCTTCCGGCACCGTGCCCAGCGCAATATACAAATTGGAAAAATCGAAGCCGCCAAACACCGCGCCGACGATCGGCATGATCAGGTCCTTGACGATCGAATCGACAATTTTGCCGAAGGCTGCGCCGATGATGAAACCGACCGCCAGGTCCATGGCATTTCCCTTGACTGCAAATTCCTTGAATTCAGATACAAAACTCATGCTTTTCCTCTGTTTATTGATGAATACCAGCGACGATTATGGTAGGCGCCTGAGCAGCTTGCTCCAATAAAGAAATGTAAAGTATTACCAGCTTGGTCGAGGCACGCGACAAGGGTAAAATGCGTTCCCTTATGCGCATCGGCAAACACCTCCTCAAGAATCGCCTGATTGTTGCCCCCATGGCAGGGGTAACCGACCGGCCTTTCCGTCAGCTTTGCAAAAAGCTGGGCGCGGGCATGGCCGTTTCCGAGATGGTGACCTCGAACTCACTGCTGTACGGCTCGGCCAAAACCGCACGTCGCGCCAACCACGAAGGCGAGGTCGATCCGATCAGCGTGCAGATTGCTGGCGCCGACCCTGCAATGATGGCCGAAGCCGCACGTCACAACGTTGACCGGGGCGCGCAAATTATCGATATCAACATGGGCTGCCCGGCCAAGAAGATCTGCAACGTGATGGCAGGTTCGGCGTTGCTACAGGACGAAATATTGGTTGCACGCATTCTGGATGCAGTAGTAAAAGCCGTTCCAGAAGTACCCGTGACGCTGAAAATTCGCACCGGCTGGGACCGTGAACATCGCAATGCTTTAAGCATTCTCAGCATTGCCGAAAATGCGGGCGTGCAAGCGCTGGCCATGCACGGCCGCACCCGTGCCTGCGCCTATACCGGCAACGCCGAATACGACACCATTCGCGCAGTCAAGATGGTGGCCCGAATTCCCGTCATTGCCAACGGCGACATCACCTCTCCAGAAAAAGCACAGTTTGTGCTCGACTACACCGGCGCGGATGCGGTCATGATCGGCCGCGCTGCACAAGGGCGGCCGTGGATATTTCGTGAGATTGAACATTTCATGAATACCGGTACACACCTGCCGCAACCCGAAGTGTCTGAAATTCACGCCGTGCTGCTCGAACACATCCATGATCTGCACGCCTTTTATGGCGACGTGGCCGGGGTGCGTGTGGCGCGCAAACACATCTCCTGGTACACGCGTGGACTGGTGGGGAGCAGTGCTTTCCGCCACACTATGAACCGGCTCGATTCCGTGTCCGATCAACTCAATGTTGTAAACGAATATTTTGCTTTGGCAGCACGGGCGGACAACCGGTTACGCTACGAAAACAACGACGAAAACAACAATACGCAAGACCTGTTGGCGGCCTCACGGCTCGCGGCATAACTTGCGGTAACAAGGGGAACTTCAATGATAGAAGAAAACGAGATCGCCGCCTGCATGCGGCGTTCACTCAATCGCTATTTCAAGGATCTCGATGGTGAAACACCGAGCGAAATCTATGGCATGGTTTTGAGTGCAGTGGAAAAGCCTCTGCTCGCCTATATCCTGGACCGCGCGGAAGGGAACCAGACGCGCGCCGCCGACATGCTTGGCATCAACCGCAACACCCTGCGCAAAAAAATGCGCGAACATGGACTCTCTGACTAAATCCAACATGACACCTGCTGCCACCCCAAAAATACAGCGCGCCCTGCTTTCCGTATCGGACAAAACCGGCCTGGTCGATTTCGCCCGCGCACTTGCCAAAGCAGGCGTCGAACTGTTGTCCACGGGTGGCACATCCAAAGCGCTGCGTGATGCGGGCCTCACCGTTATCGATGTAAGCGAGTACACCGGCTTCCCCGAAATGCTCGACGGTCGGGTCAAGACGCTGCATCCCAAGGTGCATGGCGGCATTCTGGCGCGGCGCGACCTGCCCGAGCATGCTGCCATCATGGCCGAACACGGCATGCCCTACATCGATCTGGTGTGCGTGAACCTGTACCCGTTTGTGGCCACCGTTTCCAAGCCGCATACGCTGGATGAAGCGATTGAAAATATCGACATTGGCGGCCCGGCGATGGTGCGTTCGTCAGCCAAAAACTACCGCCACGTTGCCATCGTCACCGACCCCGCTGACTATGCAGCGCTGGTTGCGGAAATGCAGGCCCACAGCGGCGCGCTAACCGACGCCACCCGCTTTGGTTTGGCGAAAAAAGCCTTCACTCACACCGCCCAATACGATGGACACATCAGCAATTACCTCACTGCCCTGAGCGATGCCGGCGAACGCGAAACCTTCAGCGAACAATTGTCTCTGCAGTTTTCCCGCGCGCAAATCTGTCGCTATGGCGAAAACCCGCATCAGGCTGGCGCTTTTTACGTTGAAGCCCATGCGCCTGCCGGCACCATCGCAACTTCGCGCCAACTGCAAGGCAAGGAACTCTCCTACAACAACATCGCCGACACCGACGCCGCGCTGGAATGCGTAAAATTGTTCGACAGTGCACCTGCCTGCGTCATCGTCAAGCATGCCAATCCTTGCGGCGTAGCGTACGGCGCAAACTTGCTGGAAGCCTATAACCGCGCTTACCAGACCGATCCCGAGTCAGCATTCGGCGGCATCATTGCCTTCAACGGCAGGCTCGACGGCGAGACGGTGCAGGCCATTGTTGAGCGTCAGTTCGTCGAAGTCATTATTGCGCCCGAAGTCAGCCCCGAAGCGGTGGTTGCCGTGGCCGCCAAAAAGAACGTACGTCTGCTTGAATGCGGTGCCTGGTCCGGCGCAGTCGCCCAGATGGACATGAAGCGCGTCGCCGGAGGCCTGCTGGTGCAGGATACCGACGTGCTGCTGCACGGTGAGTTGAAAACCGTGACTCAGCGCACACCTACGCCGGAGGAAATGGACGACTTGCTGTTCGCCTGGCGCGTCGCCAAGTTCGTTAAATCCAATGCGATTGTCTACGCCAAAAATCGCATGACGGTTGGCGTCGGTGCCGGCCAGATGAGTCGCATCAACTCTGCCCGCATTGCCGCCATCAAGGCCGAGCACGCTGGCCTGCCGGTACCCGGATCGGTGATGGCCTCCGATGCCTTTTTCCCTTTCCGCGATGGTATCGACCAAGCGGCTGCGGCGGGCATCAAGGCCGTAATCCAGCCCGGCGGCTCGATGCGTGACGACGAAGTGATTGCTGCCGCCAACGAACATGGCATCGCCATGGTGTTCACCGGCACCCGACATTTTCGACATTGACCAAAAACTAGTGAAGGGTTAAGGGGGAAGGGTGAAGGGTGAGCTAGCGCGAAGCGCGCCCTTCCCCACCCTTAACCCTTTTACCCTTCA
>JAAFGW010000116.1 GCA_010365175.1 Sulfuriferula multivorans
GCAATTCCCGTGCTCGAAGTCCACTTGTTTGACTTTGATGCTGAGATTTATGGTCGCCGCGTACGGGTGGACTTTTTGCACAAGCTGCGCGACGAAGAAAAATATCCCGACCTCGACAGTCTGATCGCACAGATCAAGCTGGATGTCGACCATGCCAAACTTTTTCTGGCTCAGAACACCCTGACCAGAGCTCTCTAAAAACAAGCCGCCATGCCTGACTATAAAAGCACGCTCAACCTCCCCGACACCCCTTTCCCGATGCGCGGCGATCTCGCCAAGCGCGAACCGGGCTGGGTCAAAAGCTGGCAGGAGCACAAACGCTATGAAGCGATACGCCGCGCTGCCGCCGGTCGTCCCAAGTTCATCCTGCACGATGGTCCGCCCTACGCCAACGGCGACATCCACATCGGCCACGCGGTCAACAAGATCCTCAAGGACATCATCGTCAAGGCTAAAACCTTGTCTGGATTCGACGCACCTTTCGTACCGGGATGGGACTGCCACGGCCTGCCGATTGAACTGCAGGTAGAAAAAACCCACGGCAAGGCCATCGAGCCTGCAAAATTCCGTGAGCTGTGCCGCGAATACGCTGCCGTGCAGATCGAGCGGCAGAAGGCCGATTTCATTCGCCTCGGCGTGCTCGGCGACTGGGACCATCCCTACCGCACCATGGATTTCCAGTTCGAAGCCGACACACTGCGTGCGCTGGGCCAGGTTCAGGCTGCGGGCTACCTCTATCAAGGTGCCAAGCCGGTGCACTGGTGCGTCGACTGCGGCTCGGCGCTGGCCGAGGCCGAAGTCGAGTATGAAGACAAGACCTCACCCGCGATCGATGTCGGCTTTGCAGTGGCTGATCGCGCCGATCTCGCCAAGCGCTTTGACATCGCCGCCATCGACGAGCCGGTTCAGGTCGTCATCTGGACCACCACGCCGTGGACGCTACCCGCCAACCAGGCGGTGACCTTGCATCCCGACTTTCAATACGCGCTGGTGCGCACAAGCAAAGGCCTGCTGATTCTGGCCGACAGCCTGCGTGAATCTGCACTAACGCGTTTCGGCTTGAGCGAAGGCGCTGAAATCGTGGCGCACACGACCGGCCAGGCACTCGAAGGCGTGCTGTTGTGGCACCCGCTCGGGATTAAACACGGCCAGCAACGCGAAGTGCCGGTAATCGTGGGCGATCATGTCACCGCCGATGCCGGCACCGGCGCGGTGCACACCGCGCCCGGACACGGCCTTGACGACTACGTAATCGGTAGCCGTTATGGGTTGAAGGTAGACAATCCGGTCGATAACGACGGTCGCTTTTACGCCACCGTGCCGCTGGTGGGCGGCATGAGCATCTGGCAGGCCAACCCGCTCATCATCGAAACCTTGCAAACCAGTGGCAATTTGCTGTCGCATGAAAAATTGCTGCACAGCTACCCGCATTGCTGGCGGCATAAGACACCGATCATTTTTCGCGCGACGCGACAGTGGTTCATCGGCATGGAAGCCGGTAACCAGACCACCCTGCGCAAACAGGCGATGGCCGCAGTCGACAATACCCAGTTCTTCCCGGCCTGGGGCCGTGCGCGACTGGAAGCCATGATCAACAACCGCCCCGACTGGTGCGTCTCGCGCCAGCGCAACTGGGGGGTGCCGATGCCCTTCTTCACCCACAAAGAAACCGGCGAACTGCATCCACGCAGCGCCGAGTTGCTGGAAGCTGTGGCGCAACGTGTCGAGCAAGCGGGTATCGAAGCCTGGTTCGCGCTCGATCCCACCGAACTGCTTGGGGATGAAGCCGCGCACTACAACAAGACCGGCCACACACTGGATGTCTGGTTCGATTCGGGCGTCACCCATGCCTGTGTGCTGAAACGCCGCCCCGATCTTGCCTATCCTGCAGACTTATATCTGGAAGGTTCGGACCAGCATCGCGGCTGGTTCCAGTCATCGCTGCTTACCGGTTGCGCCACCGACGGCCGCGCGCCCTACAAGGCTTTGCTCACCCACGGTTTCGTCGTCGACGGCAAAGGCCACAAGATGAGCAAGTCGAAAGGCAACGTCATCGCGCCGCAGAAGGTGATGGACCAGTATGGCGCCGACATCCTGCGTTTGTGGGTCGCGACCACCGACTACTCGGGCGAACTGACCATTTCGGACGAGATCCTCAAACGCGTGGTCGAAGGCTATCGCCGCATTCGCAACACGCTGAAGTTCCTGCTCGCCAACCTGTCCGATTTCGACCCCAAGGCCCACGCACTTCCGGTGGAAAACTGGCTGGAAATCGACCGCTACGCGCTGGCGTTGACACGACAGTTACAGGGCGAACTGCAGGCGCACTACGACGCCTACGAATTCCATTTCATCGTGCAAAAGCTGCAAGCATTCTGCTCGGAAGATCTCGGCGGCTTCTACCTAGACATTCTGAAAGATCGCCTCTACACCAGCAGTGCGAACAGCCAGGAACGCCGCGCTGCACAAAATGCGCTGCATCACCTGACGCAGGCGTTGGTGCGCTGGATGGCCCCGATTCTGTCGTTTACCGGCGAAGAAGTCTGGGCGCAACTGGATGGGGATGATTCGGTCTTTCTGCATACCTGGTATGAGCTACCCACCCAGGCTGACGAAGCGACCCTGCTTGATCGCTGGACCCGGATCCGCGCAGTGCGTGCCGACGTGCAGAAGGAGTTGGAGACCTTCCGCGCAGCCGGCGACATCGGGTCATCCCTACAGGCCGAAATCACCCTGCATGCCGGCCCCGACACGGCATCCTTGCTGGAACCCTTGGGTGACGACCTGCGTTTTGTGTTGATCACCTCGCAGGCACACGTTGTTGCCGCCGAGACTGACCGGATTGAAGTCACCCCCAGCGCGGCCAAAAAATGTGAGCGCTGCTGGCACTACCGCGAAGACGTCGACACCCATGCCGACCACCCCGGTCTGTGCGGCCGCTGCATCAGCAACCTGGCAGGCAACGGCGAGGCACGTACCCATGCTTAAATTCATGACTCCAGCCATGCGCCCCTGGCTGGGCCTCGCCCTGGCCGTGATCGTGCTCGACCACCTGACCAAGTGGTGGGTGTCTGCATCATTGGACTACCAGGAAGCCATTTCCGTGCTGCCGTTCTTTTCGCTGGTGCGGGTGCACAACACCGGCGCGGCGTTCAGTTTTCTGGCAGATGCCGGTGGCTGGCAGCGCTGGTTTTTTATTGCGGTGGGCGTGATCGCCACCGTGATCATCGTGCGTCTGTTAAAGCGCCACGCTCACGAAAAGCGGCTGGCTTTTTCGCTGGCGCTGGTGTTGGGCGGCGCACTCGGCAACGTGATTGATCGAGTGTTGCTGGGGCATGTGGTGGATTTTTTGTATTTCCATTACCAGGACTTTGGCTGGCCGGCGTTCAATGTGGCAGATTCTGCCATCTCGGTGGGTGCGGCCTTGCTGATCTGGGACAGCCTCTTTGGCAAAAAGCCCGTTACACCTGAAAACGACGCCTCATGACTGCGCAAGCCGTTGCCTCCGGCGACACCCTCGAAATCCGCTACGCGTTGCGTCCGCGCGGAGGCGAGGACATCATCTCCAATTTCGATGAAGCCCAACCCGATACGATCACGCTTGGAGATGGCACGCTGTCCCCCATGCTCGAGCAATGGCTGATCGACCTGCATCCCGGTGAGCGCCATGTTTTTCTGCTCGACCCGTGGCAAGCGTATGGTGCCAGCCAGCCTGATCTTGTTCAGACCCTGCCCAAGTCCGACCTGCCAGCTGACTTGAACATCGTGGCAGACCAGTTGTTTGAATTCACCATGCCCAACGGCCAGACACTGGCCGGTCGCGTCCTTGAACTAGGTGACGCGGCCGTCAAGGTCGATTTCAATCACCCGCTTGCGGATTTGTCGATTGAATTCGAAGTCGAAATTATCCGCATTCTATGAAGCTGAGAAGATGCTTATGAAACCCACGATTCTGCTTGCCAACCCGCGTGGCTTCTGTGCCGGCGTCGACCGCGCCATTGCCATCGTCGAGCGCGCGCTGGAAAAATTCGGTGCGCCGATTTACGTGCGACACGAAGTTGTTCATAACACCTTCGTCGTCAACGACCTGAAGAAAAAGGGCGCGGTTTTTGTTGAAGAGCTCGACGAAGTCCCGGCTGGCGCAACCGTCATTTTCAGCGCCCACGGAGTGTCACAAGCCGTGCGAACCGAAGCTGAAGCGCGTGGACTGAATGTATTCGACGCCACCTGCCCGCTCGTTACCAAAGTCCACGTCGAAGTCAGCAAAATGCGGGAACAGGGACTAGAAATCGTCATGATTGGCCACAAGGGCCATCCCGAGGTGGAAGGCACGCTCGGCCAGTCCAAACAGGGCATGTATCTGGTCGAAACCCCGGAAGATGTGGCGAAGCTGGAAGTCAGCAATCCCGACAAACTTGCCTACGTCACCCAGACCACGCTGTCGGTAGATGACGCCGAACGCGTCGTCAACGCCCTGCGCACGCGTTTTCCGACGATTGCGGGGCCGAAAAAAGACGATATCTGCTACGCCACGCAAAATCGCCAGGATGCCGTCAAGGCCCTGGCGCCTCAGTGTGATGTGGTGATTGTGGTGGGGTCGCCCACCAGCTCCAACTCCAATCGTTTAAGGGAAGTTGCCGAGAATCTGGGCGTGGCAGCGTATATGGTGGACAACGCGGCTGAAATCAATCCGCAATGGCTAGAAGACAAACGACGGGTCGGTGTGTCAGCGGGCGCATCGGCACCCGAAGTCCTGGTTCAGGAAGTGATTTCTTTATTGCAAACGTACGGGGCGCGTCAGGTGGTTCACCTGAACGGGGTCGAAGAGAAAGTCGGTTTCCCCCTGCCCAAGTCGCTGGCTTAAAGTCGGCCAATTTATCAGTAAATATTGAACAAACCCGACGCGATTAAAATCCGTCGAGTTTCTTTACATTTCCGACCAAACAGATCATCGAAAAAACCAAACACCCAACAGACAAACAAATATCCGTTTGTTTTTATTAAAAAAATCAAGAATAAAGCCAGCAGGCCTGGATCATGCTTGGTTATGTATAGATCCAAACCCTAACAGCTAGCGGTCTGGATCCAGATAAAAACACTTAATATAATTACGATTCAGGAGAACAAAATGAATAAAACCATACAAGTGGCGATGAGCCTCACACTAGCCATCGTTTCATTCCCGGCTTTGGCTGTAACAGTCGCTACCATCCCGGAACCCGGCGCACTTTCGCTATTTGGTATCGGCGCTGTGGCGGGACTGGTGATCTGGGCTAAAAACCGCAAGAATAAAAAATAACCCGGCCCTACTCAAACCCGAACAACAACCCGAATACGGGGACGGGTTAGTTT
Organism: Sulfuriferula multivorans; assembly: GCA_010365175.1. Taxonomy (GTDB): domain Bacteria; phylum Pseudomonadota; class Gammaproteobacteria; order Burkholderiales; family Thiobacillaceae; genus Thiobacillus. The sequence continues at coordinate 5,353 of JAAFGW010000116.1, forward strand.
TTCCAGCAATCCGCCAAAGCGCCTGTTCCAGTATTAGTCCTTGAACCTGCCTGATTCACTGTCAAAGTCCCACAGACCGGATCGCTAAAAGACCCGGTAGGTGCTGCCTGTACAACATAGGTTGTAGCTGCCAACGTAGGGGTAGAAAGAGTGTAATCTGCCGTCCCGTTCGATGGCGATTGCGTTCTCAATCCAGTTGCACCTACATACGTGCCATTGGTAGTAAAGATTCGTTCCAGAATCTGCGTATTTTCCATCATCAATGCCTGAGCATCGGCACGTTTTCCACGACGCACATAGTCAGCGTAATTTGGGTAAGCGATGGATGCCAGGATGCCGATGATTGCCACCACTACCATCAACTCGATCAAGGTGAAGCCCAAACTGGACTTCTGAAGGGGATTCGGATTCATTTTGACCAACTCCTGAGTTTATTGTCTCTGTATATTGATCGTCGCCAGCAAAAAGGGCGTGTTTGCCCCCTGTGCGGTCGCCTGAAACTGAACGGTATCTCCCATGCGCACGTCACTGATCGTGACGCGTTTCCCATTCAGCGTAACAACGGTGGTCAAAGGATTGTAGGCATACGTTTCACCTTTAATCACAATCTTGCTGGCGCCCGCATAAATGGCATCGACTTTGCCATTTTGCTGCACCGGGGTTGACTGCATTGCGCTGTTCTTCGCATCGGGCGCGTCGACCATCTTCATCGCATACGCCGGACTATAGGTGAGAATGGCTGTCAAAAATATCGTAGCAAACTGTTTCATCATTACCCCTTATTGGAAAATCTGCCGCCAGCTCGACCGTCTCTGAGAAGACGGCAAGGAGTTCAGGTCAACATCAAGTGAATTCCCGGTAGCCGCGTTCTTCTTGCTCAGGCTGATTGGCTTGAGCATAGTGCTGTTACCAGGATTCTTCTGCAAACGCACCGCACTGGGAATCGAGGATTTCTTTACACCAGAAGCATAGTCATTGGCTGTACCGAGATTGTCATCTGTATCGACATCGCCATCGCCATCCACGTCAAACGTTGGGCCTATTAGTGCTCCGCCCATCACTGCATCAAGCTCCATCAACCAGCCTGTTCCTCCGGCACCACATACAGCGCTATCCGGGATAAGCGTGGTGAACAAAATACGATTGTCATAGAGTGCTGGCTCGCTCACGATCCGTTCGCCTGATGCAGGCAGGTCCATGAACCAACCCCGTTTCGTTCCGCCCGTCACAACCGGTGCTTTCCAGGCTACGGCATTGCTGCTCGACCTACGATATTCCTTGCCGGAAACGGTGGTAGCGGTCGTAATGGTCTGCTCTTGCAGATCGCCGCGGCCCGAGATCGTTGAGGGCGACACGTTTTGATCCCATAGCGAATAAAAAGTCTGCGAAGTGGTTGTTGCAATATCCGAGCTCTCGAGATACTTGCCGGTTCCAAAGTACAACAGGAAGCCATCGCCGCTGAAATGACGCGACACCTCTACAGCACTGGTAATCGGCTGCGGATTATTGCTGGTATCCCTCGCAACGAACAATGGCTGTGGCGAGGCCGTCGTACCAAATGCCACGCCCCAGTTATTTATATTGGTTGAGCATCCGCTACCACCTGCACCGCACAAATCGAACTTCCACATGTTGCCCAGCAAATCGCCTGCGTAAGCGTAATCCACATCGCCATCGCCATCGATATCGATCAGCGTCGGGGTCGCCAGCGCGTTCGGGGTGGCGACAGATCCGGTGTTGGTCGATATTTTCTTGATGAGTGCCCCTGTCGCTATATCGACGATGTAAAGAGAAGCGTAGCCTGTCGTGCTGGCACTACCATCTGCCTCGCTATTGTTATAGCCATTGCTGAACACGGCGGCCCAGACACCGTTGTTAAGCTTCACGATGCTGGGCTGACCCATCACATAGCCCATGTCATTATCGCTAAATTCCCACTTCACGATCGAACTGGCACTGGCTTCAATGAATGTACTTGGACTGGTTACATCCAATGCAAACAGCCCTTGTCCCCCTGCGCCCAAACTGGACACCAGCATGGAGCGCCAGGCACCCGAATAAAAGGCATCAACCACGGTTGGCGAGCCATCGACAAAGTAGCGATGGGCATAGGCCGGCGAAGTCAGCTTGGATAAATTCGGATAAACCTTGCTTGGGACATAGGCCAGTTTTTCCTGTCCCGTCGCCGCATCAAAACCATGCAGCATGCCGTCGTTAGCACCGACATAGATCATGGGTGTACGCGCCATATGCGTAGTGCGGAACGCGTTGTAACTTACCGACTCGAGCGTGTCAGAATAATTGAATGAAGGTGCACCTACATAAGCCGGTGCCGAATTCACCAGATCGCCCAGCACGCTGATCAGGCGGCTGCGGAAACCGGCAATACCGGTTTGGCCACGCAGGAAGTTGAGCCGGTTGGCACCCGCGCCATCATTCGTCCCACTAATGTTGGTATTGAGTGCAGTCACCTGGGCGGTATCCAGTTCGGTTGACGTCGGGCTAACAGGATTGGCAGGCCAGCGGAAGGGAATGCCCGTACTGTTGCTGGGCTTGAACGTGAGAATTTTGCGCCCGGTATTGTAATTTTGGCCATTCAGTACCAGGCCCGCCTGCCACGCGACAGTCGTCAGTGCACCCGTCGTTGAATTCGTGTTGTAAGCATACAAATCGCCAGACCAATCCGCGGAGTTGAACTGTCCCTGGTAGATTCTTCCGCCCGCAATAACCGATCCGGAAGTCAAGGCAACCGCAGCCGCTGAGCCCGATTGCGTGAGTATGTCAGTAAATATGGTGTTAAACGTAGTGTTCAGAGTGGCAAGGTTGTCTGCAAAAAAAGCAGAGCCCGTTCCGCCCGCAACTGCCATTCGATCAAGAGGGTTGGGCGGGTTGGTCACAAAATAATTATTCGTGAATTCAGGCAGCGCAAAGCCGATAATGTAAGACTTGACGGGGCGCGTGCCCCCAGCAAGATTGGATACCGCCGCCACCGCGTTATTCACTTCAGCTGCTGCAAAGGGCTGACCCGGCACGTAGTCATTACGGCCGCCCCCATTCTTCATAGCCGTCCCCGCACTATTCACACTGGGCAAGCCGTTCGTCAGAAAAACCACGAAATCCTTGCCGCATGAAT
>JAAFGW010000117.1 GCA_010365175.1 Sulfuriferula multivorans
GTTGCCGGTTTGCCTGCCATCGCGTAGCCATTCCAACGTTGTGTGCGTATCGAGAGCTTACGCCGGTTTCTTTGTTAAGTGAACAGCATTGGGGCCAGACCACGGTTTCTATGCTTGATGGCCGTCAAGTAAGGCCGAACTGCAGAACTAGTCTCTTTACCTGTTCATCGGCCGTATGAATATCTGTCACGCTATTAGAAATCAACTGTGGCGTGCCATAAAACCCCCATCACCAGCTACATCACCCACGCCAACGCCGCATACCGCGCCAGCTTTCCCACCGTCACCAGCACCAAAAAAACCGACACGCCGACGTGCAGCACACAGACAATCAGACACAGCGGATCGCCCACGATGGGCAGCCAAGCCAGCAGTAGGCTGGGGCGGCCGAAGCGTTTGAACCAGCGTTCGGCGCGCGCGATGTGCTGGTCGGCTTTTTCGCTGCGGCGCTGTACGGCTTCGCGGCCGAATCGGCCCATGGCGTAGGTGATAAGGCTGCCGAGCACATTGCCGGCGGTGGCGGTGAGCACGCTGGCGACGGGGTCGCTGCCCTGGTGCAGGCGATAGAGCAGCAGCACTTCGGAGCCGCCGGGAAACAGGGTGGACGACAGCAGGGCCGATCCGAACAGGGCCCAGTCAAACACGGGGCTTATTTGCTGCAATTGCTCAGACGTGTGGCGTTGTGTTTTTGGCTGAATTCGCTCATGTCGTCTACCGACGGATTGAAACGACCTTCCATCATGACGTTGTAACCGGTGGCATGGCTGCTGCGTCTGGCGCGGCCGATTATGCGTGCCCCTCCATTTCGACGATGGGTCTAAGTTGCGAAAAATTGCTTTGCTGGCAAACGCTGGGCATGAATTCCCCCTATCGCAACTCGTACCAGACACCCCGGCCAGCACCGCGCTGACTGAGGTGGCCTTGTTCTACCAAGGCGCGGAAATGCTGCTTGAGCGTGTTGCGATTTCCGTTGGTTAGTCGAATCGCGTCGCCCATGGTGATGCGTCCATGTTCGCGTGCGAACTCGACAATCTGTAGCGAAAGCTCGGGTAAGGAAGCCAGGACGATTTTTTCACGCTCGACCTTGCGATTGAGACGGCGGACCTGCTCAGCAAGCGCGCGCAGGAAGAAGTTCAGCCAGGGTTGCCAATTCGGCGCACGCGTGCGGATCGTGCCTTGTGTTTGCCGCAACGCCAGGTAGTAGGCGTCCTTGCTTTGCTCGACCACGCTTTCGAGGGAGCTGTAAGGGACGTAGGCGTAGCCGGTCTGCAAGAGCAACAAGGTGGTGAGAACCCGGCTAAGCCGGCCATTGCCGTCCTGGAAAGGATGGATCTCAAGGAAGACTACAACCCAGATGCCGATCAGCAGCAGGGGGTGAAGCTGCGCAGTCTGGCGCTCTGCGTTGAACCATGCGATCAGTTCAGCCATCAAGGACGGTGTATCGAATGGCGTTGCGGTGGCGAAGACGACGCCCAGTTGTTGGCCGTCTTCGTCAAAGGCCACCACGTTGTTGGTGGAGGTCTTGTAATTGCCCCGATGCCAGGCATCTTTCTCGCTGTAGATCAGCAGGTCGCGATGCAACTGTTTGATATGGCTCTCGGTCAGCGCGATGTCCTGCCAGGACGAAAACACCCCTTCCATGACCTCGGCATAGCCTGCCACCTCCTGTTCATCCCGATTTGCGAAAGATTTGATCTGCAAATTGGCCAACAGGCGCTCAACCTCGCGATCGGACAGCCTGCTGCCCTCGATGCGGGTGGATGAACCGATGCTTTCGATGGTGGCGACCCGCCGCAATGCGGATAGCCGGTCTGGCGCCAGCGTACCGAGCGCCCGCCAAGCGCCCTTGAACTCATCGATGCTGGCGATGAGGCTCAGGATTTCCGGCGTGATCTGTACGGCATTCGAGGCGATCATGGGCACCAATACTACATCCATTTACACCCAATTAAACAGGGGCTCGTCAATGCGCACTGCAGGGTCTTTCAACTACATCACCCACGCCAGCGTCGCATACCGCGCCAGTTTACCCAGCGTCACCAGCAGCAGAAAAATCGGCACGCCGACGCGCAGCACACCAGCAACCAGACATAGCGGATCGCCCACGATGGGCAGCCAGGCCAGCAGCAGGCTGGGGCGGCCGAAGCGTTTGAATCAGCGTTCGGCGCGCACGATGTGCTGGTCGGCTTTTACGCTGCGGCGCTTTACGGTGTCGCGGCCGAAGCGGCCCATGGCGTAGGTAATGAGGCTGCCGAGCACATTGCCGGCGGTGGCGGTGAGCACGCTGGCAACGGGGTCGCTGCCCTGGTGCAGGCGATACAGCAGGAGGGCTTCGGAGCCGCCAGGAAACAGGGTGGACGACAGCAGGGCCGATCCGAATAGCGAACAACACGGGGCAGTCCAACCTGCTTAGACAGGTTCACTTGCGGCATGGTGGCTACCAAGTATACGCAGCAGAAATTCCAGTCACCCAGGTGCGACCGGGTGCTGGCTCGAAGAAGCGTTTACTGCCTTCATTGACGATGACGGACCCGATATATTGATGATCGCCGATATTGTCGATTCTGATAAATTCCTTGATGTGCCAGCGAGCAATTTTCTGTTCGATACCGGCGCGTATATTTGCGATGAAATAGGATGAAGAAAAATCGCTATTGCTGTCGTCGACCGCAATTTTTCCGCCGAATTTTCCTTCCAGCGCGGCTTCAAACCCGGTTGACGGATCGCGCCACGATAGCTGGCCGAACAAGGTTTGGTTCGGGACACCGGGGATGCGCTTTCCTGCGACGACTTTGGTGGCGTCTGAGCATGCACCATTACAGAATTCTTCTGTATAAATTGCGCGCAACAGCGATCCTGACAGCAACATGCCGACCCCATTCTTCCAATCTTTTTGCAGCATCATTTCAATGCCTTCCCGCTGCGTTTTACCGGCGTTTTGATATACGGCGCGACCGCCTGAATTGGATAACACGGCAAGCTCGTTTTTTGTATCGACATGAAAAATTGCCAGGTTGGCGTGAAAATCCTTTCCTGTCACCATCTTGATTCCTGCTTCATAGTTATTGCTGGTCGATGGTTGTAAATCGACATTGAGCCCCGATGCGCCGGTGCCAGCAGGACGATACGAAAGTTCATTGAGTGTGGGCGTTTCAAATCCTTTGCCATACGATGCATAAGCGTGCAGACGATCCGAGAATTGGTAGGTTGCGCCAGCCACAGGATTGATCGAGTGAAATTGTATTGATCTCGAATCATCGCCATTTCCGGGCGCAATATAATAGTCTGTCGAGCGAACCTTGATTTGGCTGTTGCGTATTCCAGCTAGCATAATCCAGTGCCTATCCGGTTCCCATTGCGCCTGAAAATATTGATCGATGTTGTATACATTATTTTTTTCATTGCGGCGCAGATTGCCCTTTACTCCCAGTTCGGTTCCAGAGAAATTTTCATAACCTTTCCGGTCTTCATCGAGATTGTCATAGCTGATACCTGCGCTCCATTGCAGTTTGCCCACACCCAATTTTTGCTCGCGTATCCAGCGCACATCCGCGCCGCCATACTGGCGTGAAAGATCTATCACGCCGCCTGCGCTGGACGGAGCAATCTGTGCGCTTTGCGGGATTGCCAAATACTGGACTGTGGATCGATCACCACCATAAATGGTGGCGTTGAGCGTGTTGCTTGCGTCGATTATTTTTTCGTAATTTAGGCCGATCTGTTGCTGGCGCACTGATTTGCGGGTGTTGAAGTTAATTGCACGTGGATCGACGCTGCGCGGATCTAACTCGAATTTTTCGCGCGTCAATCCTAACGGGTCTTGCACATCCGACATGCTGACCGCATTGCCAATCAAGGTGAGAGATGAATCGTCAGCGATCGCTATGCGCAGCTTTGCATTGGCGTTGTCGCGCATGGCGGCGCTATGCGCACGGAAACCGTCGCTCTCGAAACGCGACGTACTGGCGACAAAATTGACGTCACCTTGTTGTCCCGATGCCTTCATGCCGTAGTGCTGGTAGCCATAACTGCCGTATTGCAAGAGCGGCGTGAGCGTTAGTCCGGGCTTTCCGCTTTCGGTAAAAACAGAAATTACGCCACCGGATGAATTACCGTATAGAGATGAAAATGGACCGCGTAGCACTTCGATGTGGCTGGTTGACGTTAAATCGACATGAGATGTTTGGCTCTGGCCGTCCGGCATGGTCGCCGGAATGCCATCAACAAACAGGCGAAGCCCGCGTACCCCGAAAGTCGAACGCGCACCGAAACCGCGCGACGATATCTGCAGATCTTGCGCATAATTTTGCCTATTTTGCACCACAATCCCAGGCACGCGCACCAATGACTCGGATAGATTGACTCTGGCATTACCGCTTTCAATTGCTTCCTGGTCGACGCGATCAATCGACAGTGGCAGATCAAAGCTGGATTGTCTTGACCGTGTCGGTGTCACGACGATGGTCGGCAGTATTGTTTCGGTTGCCACAACCGAATTTACAGATTCGGCAGATGTTGCTTCGACATTGATATTCTTAGAATTGGCGGCTGTCGATACCGACATCAGAATCATGCATAAGGAATAGGGAATATATCGGGCTGCAATATTTAGTGCGGAATTTGGCACTGTACACACTGTACAAGTGAGGTCGGGTTTTTGGTGGCAGCCTCGACATAAGTAGCAAAATAATACATTAGCCAGGCGCGAACATTTACTGTTCATTTACGTTCTCCAGCGTATACAAAACGACGATATCGCGCATGCCTTGCTCCTTGACATGCAAATCCGGAATTGCGGATGCAGTGTGACTGTGTAATTTAAATTAACACCTCATTTAAGAGAAAGGCTGACGAGAGCCATGCGAGGTTACACCTCAATGCTTCTGCAGGAATTATGAAGAAGCACGATGTTTCAGTGGAATACCTGCATTTGGCTGCGCCCGACGTTCCGCCCGGCGTCTACCTTGATAGTAGCGGCTGTACTGGATGAACAATCGGGGACAGACCACGGCTTCGAGATTTGATGGCCGTCAAGTAAGCCGAACTGCAGAACTAGTCTGTTTATCGACCGTTTGAATGCCTGTCACGCTATTGGAAATCAACTGTGGCTTGGCCAGAATAACGCCCACTACCTGTCTACATCACCCACGCCAACACCGCATACCGTGCCAGCTTACCCAGCGTCACCAGCAGCAGAAAAACCGGCACGCCGACGCGCAGTACGCCGGCAACCAGACACAGCGGATCGCCCACGATGGGCAGCCAGGCCAGCAGCAGGCTGGGGCGGCCGAAGCGTTTGAACCAGCGTTCGGCGCGCGCGATGTGCTGGTCGGTTTTTTCGCTGCGGCGTTGAATGGCTTCGCGGCCGAATCGGCCCATGGCATAGGTGATGAGGCTGCCGAGCACGTTGCCGGCGGTGGCGGTTAGCACGCTGGTTACGGGGTCGTCGCCCTGGTGCAGGCGATAGAGCAGCAGGGCTTCGGAGCCGCCGGGAAACAGGGTGGATGACAGCAGGGCCGATCCGAACAGGGCCCAGTCAAACATGGAAATTACTTGCTGCAATTGCCGAGGCGTGTGGCGTTGAGTTTTTGGCTGAATTCGCTCATGCCTTCCACTGCCGGGTTGAAGCGACCTTCCATCATGACGTTGTAGCCGGTGGCATGGCTGATGCCGCTGGCGCGGCCAACCATGCGCGGGCCACCTTGTTGTGCTGCACAGTTGAAGTCATAGCTGACCTTGTTGCCGCTCTGGTTGAGGTTGCTGATCTTGCAATCCTTGTTTTCGCTCGACGCGTAGGCCATGCCGTTGACCACGTCCTGTGCCGTGATGCATTGCTGGAAGGTGGTGACGGGCATCTGGATGGGCATGCCTTTCAGCACGAACTGCATGGAAATGTCGTACAGGCCCGGCTGCATGGTGGGGGCGGCCGCGTTGGCGGTGGGTAGGCAGAGCATGAGCAGGGCGGCGATCAGGGTGCGGTGCATGGCAAACTCCTTGAGTTGGGCTGAGCGCGCAGTGTTGCATATCCGGCGCGCGACACCCATTCATTGATATCATCAATCGAATAGATGAAGATAATCCGTTGGATCGATGTATTCATGTTGTCTAACATGGTTCCTGTCTTGATTGACATCACACATCAACCCAGCAGGAGAAACTGATTATGCAAAACATGAAATCCCCCACCATCCAGAACCTTGAAGCCGCCTTTGCCGGCGAGTCGATGGCCCACATCAAATACATGTGGTTCGCGCGCCAGTGCCGCAAAGTCGGCGACGAGGCGACCGCCAAGGTATTCGAAGACACGGCCGCACAGGAAATCCAGCATGCCTTTGGCCACGCCGAGCTGCTGTTTGCCAGCGAAACGATGACGCCGGACAAATGTCTGCAATACGCGATCGAGGGTGAAACTCACGAATACACCGAGATGTATCCAAAATTTCGCCACGAGGCGATGATCGAAGGCAACACCGCCGCAGTTGCAGAAATGGACGAGCAGATTGTTGAATCCAAGGAGCACGCCAAAATGTTCAAGGCAGTGCTGGAAAAAGCAGCCAAGCGTTTTGCCGCGCTGGCCAAGGTAGAAGAAAAACACGCGAAGCATTATCAGGCGCAGCGCGACGCGATTGCAGCCTGAACCTGTTTTTAAACCCGACTGAATCAACTGAAAGGAAACAACATGAAAGCCTGGCAATGTATTGTTTGCGGATATGAATACGATGAATCCAAGGGCGACCCCGAGCATGGGATCGCACCCGGCACCCGCTGGGAGGACATACCTGAAAACTGGGCATGTCCGGACTGCGGCGTATCGAAAATGGATTTCGACATGGTTGAAATAACGGTCTGATCAGTTCCGCCCGCTCCGTTTTGGGCGCATTTTCTGATTAATAGGAGTTTGATATGCATCCCCTCGTCATAGTGGGTTCTGGTCTCGCCGGATATACGCTGCTGAAAGAGTTTCGCAAGCGCGACAGCACCACGCCGGTGACTGTGGTGACCGCGGACGATGGCGCGTTCTATTCCAAACCCAATCTGTCGAATGCGCTTGCTACCAATAAAACGGCGGCGGATCTGGCGAGCGCCAGTGCGGACAAAATCGCGGCCGGCCTGAACGTGACGATCCTGATGCATACCCGGATCAACGCAATCGATACGGCGGCGCAGCGCGTGATGACGGATGATGGCGCGCTGGACTACAGCAGGCTGGTGCTTGCATTGGGCGCCGATCCGATACCGCATGGACTGGTCGGTGACGGCGCAGCGGACGTGCTGGCGGTGAATGATCTGACCGACTACGCGGTGTTTCGCAACGCCATCGACGGCAAGAAGCGCATCACGGTGCTGGGCGGCGGGTTGATCGGTTGCGAGTTTGCCAACGATCTGGCGCATGCCGGCTTCGAGGTCGATGTGGTGCATCTGGGCGCCTGGCCGCTGGAACGTCTGCTGCCGGTCGAAGCCGGCCAGCGGCTGGCCGACGGATTGGTGGCGCTGGGCGTGAACTGGCATTTCGAACGGCTGGCCAAACGGGTCGAATCCGTTGCGGGGGGCTATCAGGTGGTGCTGGATAACGGTGAGGCCATCGCTGCGGATACCGTCTTATCGGCGATCGGTTTATGGCCGCGTACTGGGTTGGCGAAAGCTGCAGGCATCCCGACCGGACGCGGCATCCAGACCAATAGTTTGCTGGAAACCGGCGTGGCGAATATTTATGCGATGGGCGATTGTGCCGAAGTCGACGGGCTGAACCTGCCTTATGTGATGCCGCTGATGGTGCAAGCGCGTGCGCTGGCTGCCACGCTCACACGCACGCCAACGCCAGTGGTCTATCCGCCGATGCCGGTCATCGTCAAAACGCCGGCGCATCCGGTGACGGTGTTGCCGCCCAAAATTGGCGCAACCGGTGGCTGGAAAGTGGAATGCAACGACACCGGCGTTTGCGCGTTGCACGTGGATGAAAATGGCGTGATGCAGGGGTTTGCGCTGACCGGCAGTGAGACCAGCCGTCGGGCCGCGCTGGTGAGAGACCTGACTGCTTGAATTGTTGCGTTATTTCGGTTCGTCCGCGCTGGGCGAAACCGGAATCGCAGGCTGCAGTGCATCGATCAACGGACAGTTGATCTGGCCCCGGCTGGCGGCGCAGCGGCCGACCAGTTTTTCCAGTGCGGCTTCAATACGCTGCAAATCTCTCAATCGTTCCCGCACGACCTCAAGCTTGTGCTCGGCAATGGCGCGCGCCTCCGAGCAATGCATGCCGTCATCCAAACCCAGAAGCTGATCCACCTCATCCAGCGTAAAGCCAATGCGTTGGGCGGCCTTGATGAACAACACGCGTGCCACATCGCCCTGCTCATAGTGTCGAATGCCACCCAGCGGCTTGATCGGTTCGGCCAGCAGGC
>JAAFGW010000118.1 GCA_010365175.1 Sulfuriferula multivorans
AACTGGATCGATCACGGCGCGCCGATGGACCTACTGCACTCGACCATCTTCTTCGACTTCCGCCCGCTCTACGGCGCAGAGCATCTGGGCACTGCGCTGCGCAAATGGCTACAACAGGCCGCGCCCAAGAACACCCGCTTCCTGCACCAGCTCGCCGTCAACGCACTGCGCAACCGCCCACCGCTTGGCATGGTGCGCGACTTTGTCACCGGCGAAGATCACACCGTCGACCTCAAGATGAACGGCATCACGCCCTTTGTCGATGCCGCGCGCATTTTCAGCCTTGCGGTGGGGGGCGCGCAAACCAACACCGTCGAGCGCCTGCGCGAAATCGCCGCGCCGCTGCACATCCAGGAGCGCGATATCGATGCCTACTGCGATGCGTTCCTGTTCATCCAGTTGCTGCGGCTGCGGCTGCATCACGAGCAAAACGAACAGGGCAAACCGCTGACCAACCGGGTCGACCCGGATACGCTCAACACGCTGGACCGCCGAATATTGAAGGAAGTCTTCCGCCAGGCGCGCAAGCTGCAAACCAAACTGGGCCTGGACTACCAGGTATGAGCTGGCTGGAAAGGCTCTTCCCGAAGAAACCCGAGCTCACGCCGCAGCAGGCTGAACGGCTGGCAGCCTGGCAGGCGCTGCCAGTGCCGCGACAGGATCAACCCTTCAGCTCAAGCCGCTACGTGGTGGTAGACGTGGAAACCAGCGGCCTTAACACCGCCAAAGACCACCTCATCGCCATTGGTGCCGTTGCCGTCACCCACGGCCGCATCCGATTGAACGACAGCCTCGAAATCGTGCTGCAACAAACCGAGGCCAGCGAAACAGACAACATCCTGATCCATGGTATCGGCGGTACCGTCCAGCGTGAAGGCGTGCCGCCGGCGGATGCCTTGCTCACGTTTCTCGAATACCTCGGCAAAGACCCGCTCATCGCCTTCCACGTCGCATTCGACCAGGCCATGATCAACCGCGCGTTGAAACAGTTTCTGGGACTCAAGTTCGAACATGCCTGGGCCGACCTGGCCTATGTCGCCCCCGCCTTGCATCCGCGCATTGCACGACACACGTGTACGTTGGATGGCTGGATGGGACTATTCGGGATCAGCACCTACGCGCGGCATAACGCGTTGGCGGATGCTTTGTCGACTGCCGAATTATTACTGGCACTCCGGCCCAATCTGGAAACTCTCAACATGACGACCTTGCGTGACTTGAAAACGCTCGAACAGGAACGGCGACGGCAGATCCAGCCCGGTTAACCCCAAAGTCGATAATTTGAATCATCAACCAAAATGGTGCTATATATTAGCAATGGCTTAATTTGCATTAGAGCTTAGGCCGTGTTTCAAGCGAGTCCGTTGCCTTGTCGGTACACACAATGCGATATGTGCCGTGTGGAAGTTCATCAACCGTATATAAAGGAAATCAGCAATGAAAGAAAAACTTAGCCCTTCCCGCAGACAGTTCCTGAAAATGGGTAGCGCCGCAATCGTCATGATTCCCGCGGTAGCCGTGTCCGGAAATGTGATGGCTGCCACCAATTCCCAAATGCGCACTGCAATGAAGTATCAAGACAAGCCCAATGGAGAGAAGAAGTGCGCAACCTGCATACAGTTTGTGCCGGGCAAGACTGCGAGTAGTGCCGGCGGTTGCAAAATATTCCCTGGAGACACCGAGATTTCCCCTCATGGCTATTGTGTTGCCTGGGCCGCCAAACCGAAATAACCGGCCATCCACGCATCTTGTTTGACGGCGGCACCGAGATTGTTCAGATTTGTCTAAGTCCGCACGCCCCCTCTGCCGCCAACGGGCATAGGGGGCACACAAACAAACTCCAAGATCAGTCTGAGGCCTATTGAAGGGACGTTTCTGCATCGCGTTCCGGATCATCCAGATCGACACAGGGCTTGTAGCTGCTCCCTAAATAAAAAAGCCCCTCACCAAAGCGAGGGGCTTTTCCCTATGGAACGACAGATCAATGCGCCTGGGCAGCCCCGCGCCGCGTGGGTAGCGAATGTCTTCCACCAGATGCTGGATGTGATCCGGGCACGGTGCAGTCATCGCCATGATCAACCGCGCCTTGAAAACCTTTCTGGGGATCAAGCTCGAACAGGCCTGGGCTGATCTGGCCTATATCGCACCCGCATTGCATCTGCGGATCGCTCGCCGCACGCGCGCACTCGATGACTGGATGAAAGTATTCGGAATCAGCAACTATGCCCGACATAACGCCCTGGCCGATGCGCTGGCTACAGCTGAATTGTTTCTGGTATTGCAGCCGCTTCTGGCGTCCCATGGGGCGATAAACTTTCGTGACGCAACGTCCTTGGAGCGAGCCTGGAAAAGACAGAGCCAACCCGTTTAATCCGGTGTCATATCCCCTATTGCTTGTTTCAATACCGCTTAACGCCAAAATCAGCGGCAAACGTTGGCAAATCCGCTACCTTTGGCTGCTTACACCGCGTTAAGTGACGGCAATTTCATTTGGGCTAGCATTAACTGTCCTCCTGTTTTACGTAGCGGAGCAGTATCGGACGCCCGAACACGGCGATGAGCACCAGTATTCCGAGAAAAAAGAGCGCCCACGGGTCGGTTCGAATCATTTGAACGACAAGGGCAACTGAAGCGGCGGCCCCGGCCAGCGCACCCCATCCTGTCACGATACGCGCGCCTGCGCCTTGGCGAAAAGCCAGCCCGCACACCACGGTAAACGTGAACAGGAATGTCAGACTGGCGGCCTCAACAAGAGTAGTAAGCGTTCCCACAGCAGCCAGTACCGCTGCCGCCGCACCGAGCCAAATCACCGCCCGGTCGGGTATGCCGGCTCCATTTTTGTGATCCAGTGCGGCGGGTAACTCCCCCTCCTTGGCCACCTTGCTTGCGAGACGCGCCGTGGCAAAAAGCGTCGCATTGATGGCCGACCCGGTGGAAAAGGCTGCCGCAATCGAGACGACGACGAGACCCACGATCCCGAACGCCTGCTGTCCAGCAATAGCCAGCGCGACCTCTTTGTGCCGCACGACCTGATCGGCTCCGATCAGCATGCCCGTTCCAAGGGCAACAACGATATATACGATGGTCACAATGGCGATCGCCGACAACACGGCCCAAGGCAATGTCTTCTTTGGAGCCTCAATGTCCTCGTAGTCATAGGTCAGTAGCTGAAATCCCTCATAGGCCATGAACACGGACGCCGCGCCGAACAGCGCTGCGCCGGCCCCTGTGTCCGGAACACCTTGTGAGAGCATCGGCAGATCCCACTGTGCAAGCCCCCAGCCAGCCAGCCCTAAAAGCACGACCAGCTTGAACCACACGAGTATTACCTCGATAGTGCCAGCCTCCCCGACTCCTCTCAGGTTCAGCCCGATAAACAAAACCACGATTGCAATACCGGCAAAACGCGGAAACCAGGGCCCGAGGCCCACAACATTCCCGAGGTACTGTCCGAAGGTGAACGCATAGACCGCATTGGTGAGCACGTATCCAACGATGAGTACCCACGCGAGGCTTCCGGCAAATTGAGGGGCATTGATCTTTCGGAGATATGTGAACGCCCCGCCCCCTTCGTCGTAATGCGCCGCCAGTTTCACGTAGCTATATCCTGCCGCCAGCGCAACGAGTCCGGCCAATGCGAAGCTGAGCCATGCCCATGCACCCGCGATTCCAACAACCACACCGAGTGTCGAGAAGATGCCGCCGCCGATCATGCCGCCAACGGCCATCGACCATGTCGCGTTGAAGCCGAGCTTTGACTTGGGTGAATTCATGTTGACTCGCGTCCAGTTAGTCCGGCATGGTTTATCCGTTGTTTTAAAAACATGGGGCCGGGCATTTCTTATTAGAAAGACAATGACCATTTAAACTTATACGATTCATTGTTTTCTGCTTTCATTCTTGGTCCGGTTACGGCAAGCCGAAAAAAGTGATTGCCTTTAAACCGACTATGCTCCGGCCGATACCGTTTTGATAATCTAGCCCGACTTGAAGCTCGCTTAATTTTCCTCGGCGACCGAAGTCATGCCAAAAAAAGACCCCCACCGAAGCGGGGGTCGATCGTTTCACTACTACCGAATCAATGCGCCTGGGCAGTACCCGCACCCCTTGGGTAGCGGATGTCCTCCACCAGATGCTGGATATGATCCGGACACGGTGCGGTGAACTTGCCCACGATATAGGCCACCGATACGTTGAGGAGCGCACCGACGACACCGATGCCTTCAGGCGAGATGCCGAACAGCCAGTTAGCCGCTTCGTTCTTGGCCATTGGCTCGATGAAAATCCCCTTGAAGTAGACGATGTAGGCCATGGTGAAGAGGAGGCCGGTTAGCATGCCTGCGATGGCGCCTTCCTTGTTCATCTTCTTGTTGAAGATGCCCATCACGATGGTGGGGAAGAGAGAGGCGCACGCCAGGCCGAAGGCAAAGGCGACCACCTCCGCCACGAAGCCGGGCGGGTTATACCCCAGGTAGCCGGCCACGACGACCGCCACCGCAGCGGCGATGCGGCCTGCCAACAATTCGCCCTTCTCGGAAATATTCTTGGCGAAGATGCCCTTGAGCAGGTCATGCGAGATCGACGAGGAGATCACCAGCAGCAGGCCTGCAGCGGTGGACAGTGCAGCTGCGATACCGCCGGCTGCAATCAGCGCGATCACCCAATCCGGCAATCCGGCGATTTCGGGATTGGCCAGCACCATGATGTCGCGGTCGACCTTGCCGTCGAAACTGCCATCCTTGGCTTTGGAACCCAGTTCATTACCCTTCCAGCCCGCGGCGTCGGCCTTGGCCAAGAAAGCCTCATCCTTGCTCTTTTCGTTGTAGTACTGGATGCGACCATCGCCGTTCTTGTCTTCCCAAGCAATCAGACCAGTGGCTTCCCAACGCTTCATCCAGCCTGGACGCGATTCGCCTTCGAGGCTGGCCTCGGGTGCGAAGACATCGCCGCCGGTAGCCAGCGCGCTGTTGACGGTGGTGTGGAGGTTGTAACGGGCCATCGCGCCAACGGCAGGCGCCGTGGTGTAGAGCAGAGCGATAAACACCAGCGCCCAGCCGGCCGAGATGCGCGCATCGGACACTTTCGGCACCGTGAAGAAGCGCACGATCACGTGAGGCAGACCGGCGGTACCCGCCATCAACGCCAGGGTGATGGCAAACACATCGATCATGCTCTTGTCGCCTGAGGTGTACTTGGCAAAACCCAGATCGGTGACGACACCGTCCAGCTTGGTCAAGAACCCAATATCGCCGATATTGCTACCCAACCCCAGTTGCGGGAGTGGATTGCCGGTGAGTTGCAGGGATATGAACACCGCTGGAATGGTATAGGCAAAGATCAGCACGCAATATTGCGCCACCTGGGTGTAGGTAATCCCTTTCATCCCGCCTAGCACTGCGTAGAAAAACACCAGCCCCATGCCGACGAGCAGGCCAGTCGTGATGTCCACCTCAAGGAAGCGTGAAAACACGATGCCGACGCCGCGCATCTGGCCCGCGACATAGGTAAACGAGATGAAGATCAGACAGATCACGGCCACGATCCGCGCTGCGTTGGAGTAATAACGGTCGCCGATGAACTCAGGCACGGTGAATTTGCCGAACTTGCGCAGGTAGGGCGCCAGCAACACCGCCAAGAGTACATATCCGCCGGTCCACCCCATCAGGTAAACCGATCCGCCATAGCCCAGAAAGGCAATGAGGCCCGCCATCGAGATAAACGATGCCGCCGACATCCAGTCTGCCGCGGTTGCCATGCCGTTGACCACCGGGTGCACACTGCCGCCCGCAATATAAAACTCCTTGGTGCTGCCTGCGCGCGCCCAGATGGCCACGCCGATGTAAAGGGCAAAAGACAGCCCCACAACGATGTACGTCAGTGTTTTTAGATCCATGTTTTCTCTCCCCGGTCTACTGCTTAGTCTTCGTGGACGTCGTGTTCGCGGTCAATCTTGCCCATGCGCCACGCGTACCAGAAAATCAGGGCGACAAAGACATAGATAGAACCCTGTTGGGCAAACCAGAAGCCCAGGGGATATCCGCCGAGGTGTATGCCATCGAGCACATCGCGAAACAGGATGCCGGCACCGAAAGAAACGATAAACCAGATAAAGAGGGTGATGAAAAGTAGCCGAAGCGTTGCACTCCAGTACGCCTTTGAATCAAAGTCTTGTGGCTTGGACATTGGTTGTTCTCCTCCTCTTGTGTTTATAAACAAGTCGAATAAACCCATAAATATATTTTTATATTTAGCGACTCTACACCCGATTCTCTTTATCGTCATCCGCCGACGATACGGCAGCCCCGCTAAAGCACCCGTCTTCTATAAGCGGGTCTGGCCACATTCAGGTATTGGCTTTGGAAGTTTGTGCACGCTGCACAACAATCTGCAGGGCAAAGAAATAACTCCAGATAATGAGCGCGGTCGCGCCAGACCACATGGCGAAGGGCAAACCCACCAGCAACACCAACACACCCACCGCCAGCAACCCCGCACCACCGATACTATTGATGCCCAGCACCGGCTGGGCCCAGCGCTTTCCGTCCTGAATCGCGCGCCCACGCCAATCAGCCACATAGCGATAATCCTTGCGCACGCCGATTCGCCAAGCGCGAAACAACATGCCGACACCCAATGGAAAAATACCGATAAACATCAAACGTACCAGCCAGACAAACCATTCATCCATCTATCTCTCCCATTTTTAGTGTGTTCACCGTGTATTCATTACACGAAATCAGCCTGGTTTGGCATCTCCGGATGGCGGAATCCTGATGCCGCCAAACCAGCAACACTGCTTACTTTCTTGACTAAAATCGTGTTTAAGGTTTAAATGCCGGGCTTCGGTTTTCCTTGTGAACACGCATTCACGATTAAGCGAAAACCTGAAGGCCAGTTAGCTCAGTTGGTAGAGCAGCGGATTGAAAATCCGCGTGTCCTTGGTTCGATTCCGAGACTGGCCACCAGAATTTCTAAAGCATTGCGGCTTGCGCAATGCAACAAAATAAACCCCGGATCAGCGACCTGATACCGGGGTTTTATTTTGCCTTTCTGTCAGAAATGGCCGGTGCCACACCGAGTTAAGGGTGCCTCTAAAAATCCATAGTTCACTCAAATACAAGGCGCGATAAAAATTTCGCAGCGCAGTATATGTTTGATATATAAGCAAGAAATTTTTATCGCAACGCCGTAGTTGAGATGAAATATGAGTTTTTAGAGGTGCCCTCAACTTGCTGCCAAATTTCCTGCCTTGGCAAACCCTCTCACATGCTCGCCCAGCAAAGCCGTTGCTTCCTGGCCTGAAAGCGGGCTGCTGTAATAATAGCCTTGCACTTCGTGACACTGCATCTGTTCCAGACGAGCACGCTGTGCTTCGGTTTCAACGCCTTCGGCGATTACGTTGAGGTTCATCCCACGACCCATGGCCACCATGGCGTTGACGATGGAAATGTTTTCCTCGCGGTCGAGATCCTGCACAAAAGACTGGTCGATCTTGAGCGTATGGATGGGGAAACGTGCCAGGTATTTGAATGAGCAGTAACCCGTACCAAAATCGTCGATGGCCAGACGAATACCCGAGGCTGATAGCCGCCCCAGCTTGATGGCGTTAGCTTCAAAATCCTGCATCAGCAAGCTTTCGGTGATCTCCAGCTCAAGCAGATTGCCATCCAGCGAATAGACCTGCACGGCCCGCAAGACGCCTTCAACAAAGTCGGGGCTTTCGAGCTGGCGTGCAGAAATATTGACTGAAAGCCGCACCGGCGGCAGTCCGGCTTTTTGCCATTCAGCCATTTGTGTCGCAGCCTGGCGCAATACCCAATCGCCGATCGGGACGATGACGCCGGATTCTTCGGCCACGGCAACAAAATCCACAGGTGTCAGCAATCCACGCTGCGGATGCCACCAACGCAGCAGCGCTTCAAATCCGCGAACTTCGCCGGTCGCGGTATCAACTTGCGGTTGATAAAACAGCACAAACTCGTTGCGCGCCAGTGCACGACGCAAATCCGATTCGATAGTCATGCGTTCGGAATAAGGCGCCTGCATGCCAGACTCCCAGAACTGTAGTCGGCTGCGGCCTTGCGATTTAGCCTGATACATGGCGATTTCAGCCTGGCGGATCAGGCCGTCGATCAAGTCGCCGTCTTCCGGTGCCACGCAGGCGCCGATGCTGACTGAGATGTATATCTCATGGCCTTTGATGTAAACCGGCTTCGACAGCACCTGGATAACTTTGCGGCAGATGTGATCGACATCGCTACGGGACACCAGTGTTGGTAGCAGCACGGCAAATTCGTCGCCGCCGAGGCGCGCCAGGGTGTCGCCTTCGCGCAAGCACTGGCGCAGGCGAGCACCCACCGCAAGCAATAGTTCGTCGCCGATGGTGTGGCC
>JAAFGW010000119.1 GCA_010365175.1 Sulfuriferula multivorans
CGAGTGAGAAAACCCTGTCGATCCACGAAGTCACCACAACCCGGCGCGAGGCCTTTTACTGGCTGGCAATCCTGTTCACGTTTGCGCTGGGAACTGCTGCAGGCGATCTTGCCGCCGAAACCATGAAACTTGGCTACGAGAATTCCACGTTGATGTTCGCCGCCATGATCGGTGTGGTGACAGTGGCCTATTACGGCTTTCGCGCCAATGCCATTGCCGCGTTCTGGGCCGCCTACATCCTCACACGCCCGCTCGGTGCCTCGTTCGGCGACCTGCTTTCTCAACCAGTCTCCCACGGCGGCTTGGGTTGGGGCACGGTTGGCACCAGTGTGGTTTTCCTCAGCGCCATCTTTGTGCTGGTGGTGTACCTCAGCCTTCGGCGCAAAGCGCAGTCTGTATAAGGCGTTGTAGCAGCGAAGCACCGGCTCTCCAAGAAGAAATTACCGGTTTTCCGCTGAGAAGTTGATGAATTGCCTTTGATACATAACACCGCATCTTAAGGCTGCGCTAAGACTGCACAACTAGAGTGGCTTCATTGCCTGTCTGAAGGAGGTCATCATGCCCCACTTGAAAACCGAACCCCGTCGCGTGTACGACCCGCTGCTACGGCTGCTGCACGCTGCTATCGCGCTGTCCATCAGCGCCCTCATCATCACCAGCCAGCTGGCTGACTGGTTCGAGCATGGCCCTTATGAAGACACGCTATGGAATCTGCATATTTTGTCCGGCTATGTGCTGGCAACGAGCTTTCTGACGCGTCTGCTGTGGGGCCTGGCAGGTCCGGCTAGCGCACGCTGGCGCGACTTGTGGCACCCCGCAGTCTGGAAAGACAGCCTTCGGCGGCTACGCCTACCCACGGCACATCGAGTGGGACATGATCCGATCGCCAGCCTGGCTTATCTGTTTGCCTATGCTCTGATGGGGTTCATGATTGTCACTGGGTTAGGGCTCGCCGCCGGTGAGTTTCAGGCAGGCCCATTGGCAGGCTGGCTCGGCAATGCGTCATGGCTGGAAGACGTGCTCAAGGATCCGCACGAAGTCGGATTTGCGCTGATGCTGGGCTTTATCGGTCTGCACATGGCGGCGCTGGTTTTTCACCATCTTCGTGGCGAACGTGTGGCGCAAAGCATGCTTACCGGCAAGCAATACATTGATGCAGAAAGCGAGGGACAACATGATTAAGCCGTTTGCCCTGGCCATGCTGGCGCTGGTTTCCACCGGCGTCGCGGCCGCCGACACCCCGACAACCCTGATGGCGCATTTTGCACAAAAAACAGGCAGCCCTGTTTCGGCTCTGTCTGCCGCACGCGGCGAAACGCTCTACCGTAGCGAACACCCCGGACGCGCCGGCACGTCGGTGAGTTGCGCCAGTTGCCACACCGCCAACCCAAAACATCCCGGGCGCACCCGCGTCAACAAGCGCATCGAACCGCTGGCGCCGGCAGCGAATCCCGAGCGCTTCACCGATGTGGCCAAGGTCGAAAAATGGTTTCGACGTAACTGCATGGACGTGCTTCAACGCGAATGCAACGCGCAGGAAAAGGGTGATTTCGTCGCCTGGCTCAGTCAAATCAAATAAGGAGCGAACCATGAATTATCTATTACGTGGAATCGGTGTGCTGACAGCAGTCGGCACGGTCAGCTTGCTGGCTTTTTCATTGCCGTCTGGCGTGGCCCACGGCGATGGCGGTGGCGATGTCATGCCCAGACTCACGCACAAAAACTGGCAGCAGGAATGCGCCAGCTGCCATCTCGCGTATTCTCCCGCTCTGCTGCCGCGTGCGTCATGGCAGCGCCTGATGGGTAAGCTCGACAATCACTTTGGCGATAACGCCAGCCTTGATCCAGCAACCCAGGCTGATATCCTGAGATTCTTGGAGGCCAACGCCGCCGATGTCGGCACCAGCCAGATCGGGCGCAGGGTGATGCGCATGGGAGCGAAGGATGCCCCATTGCGCATCACCGACACCCGCTGGTTTGTGGGCAAACACGATGAAGTACCGCGCGCAGCATGGTCGCGCAAATCGGTGGGCTCCGCCGCCAACTGCGCGGCATGCCACAGCAAGGCGGAACAGGGCGTGTTTGACGACGACACCGTCAGGATTCCGAAATGAGCGCAATCTAACTGCATCACGGCACTGGGGATAAACAACACGATGCGCATATTGTTGGTGGAAGATGACCGCTTGTTGGGCGATGGTCTGCAGGCCGGGCTAACGCAGGCAGGCTATGCCGTCGACTGGCTGCGCGACGGCGAAGCCGCAGTGGCCGCATTGTCGACTGAATCGTTTGCCGCCGTGGTGCTCGATTTGGGCTTGCCCAAGCGCGATGGACTGTCCGTGCTGCAATGGTTGCGCGGGCGCCATGACGCTACGCCGGTTCTGATTCTCACCGCGCGTGATCAACTGGAAGACAAGGTGCGCGGGCTCGATCTGGGCGCCGACGACTATGTGCTGAAACCGTTTGACCTCGATGAAGTGACCGCTCGATTACGCTCGGTAGTGCGGCGCGCCCATGGCCGCCCGGAACCGATTCTCACGCTGGGCGAAGTTGAACTCAATCCGGCGGCGCGCACTGTGATGCGCGCCGGCCAGGCGGTGGATCTGACGGCACGCGAATTCGATCTGCTGCATGTGCTGCTACAAAATTCCGACCGCGTGCTGACACGGCGATCACTGGAAGAACAGCTTTACACCTGGAACGACGCTGTCGACAGCAATGCGCTCGAAGTCCACATCCATCACCTGCGACGCAAGCTCGGCAACGCGTTGATCCGCACGGTTCGCGGCGTCGGCTACATGGCGTCATCCGCCGCCTCTCCATCATGAGTGCTGCGCCCACCTATTCCCTGCGCCGACGTCTGGTATGGCTACTGACCAGTGCGGTGGCAGCGATCTGGCTGCTGTCGGTTGTGGTGGTTTATCAGCGCGCCCACCACGAGGCGGATGAACTGCTCGACAGCCAGCTGGCGCAGGTTGCAAGCACGTTGCTTGCCATTGTGGCGGGCGGCGAAGTCGACCATTTCGTCAAAGAACTGCACGAACACACTCAACGCTATCCCGTACCGATCGCATTCGAGGTATGGCACACCAGGCAGGGCGAAGCACGCCGTCTGGTGACGTCCCCGGGTCATGCCAAATTTGCAACGGGAATGACAGTCGGCTTTACTGAACATTTGTATCAAAACGAAAATTGGCGTTTCTATACTGTTCAGGATAACGATGCGGAGTACCGAGTCATTGTCGCGCAGGCCCATGCCGCGCGCGAACGGTTGGCGCGTGATATTGGTTTATCGCTCCTGATTCCCGGCATGCTCGCGTTACCCATGATGGCGCTGGTCGTATGGTGGGTTGTGGGACGCACGCTACGGCCAGTGGATGCGGTGGCTCATCAGGTCGGCTCGCTGGACGCGCAGGCACTGGCGCCGTTAGACGCATCGACCTCGCTGCCTGAAGAAATTGCCCCGCTTCATGCGGCGCTCAATGCCCTCATCCTGCGCGTTACCGAAGCCTTCGACAGTGAGCGCCGTTTTACCGCCGATGCAGCACACGAACTTCGCACCCCGCTGGCCGCACTGAAAATTCAGGCTCAGGTTGCGCAACGCGCGCAGGAAGCGGACAGTCAGCAACGCGCGCTGGCACAGGTGATTGCCGGCGTTGACCGGATGACGCACCTGGTCGAGCAATTGCTCACTCTGGCGCGCGTCGATCCAGCCAGCCACACTATCCCCCTGCCACTTGACCCCGCCGAAACCATCGCCATGGTCTGCGCAGCGCTGCTGCCGCAGTCACAGCGCCAAGGACAAACCTTGATCGTTGATGTCGAATCGACATGCCAGGCGACGGTTTCCACTGCCTGGTTGCAGATCGCCATTCGAAATCTGCTGGACAACGCCATCCGCTATGCAGGCGAAGGCGCGCGCATTGAGGTCAGGCTCGTTCGGAAGGGGCCGGGCTGTTCAATCAGCGTCGCAGATAACGGCCCGGGCGTAGAACCCGAAAAGCGCGCGCATTTGACCTCGCGTTTTGCGCGCGGCGAATCGGAAACGGAAAGTGAAGGCTGTGGACTCGGGTTGTCCATCGTGAGCCGAATAGCCCAGTTATCCCATGCCAGACTGGAACTGGGGGAGGGGCTTCCGCGCAAGGATGGTGGTCATGGACTGGCCGCCACCCTGCATTTCAGCGAAGCACTTGACTCACGCTGAACTACGCCCTACCCAACAGAACGACTCAACGTCGTTGGCCCGATCCCATTCCAGAACCTGGTCCCATGCCAGGGCCCATCATGCCCGGACCCATGCCTGCGGGTGGAGCATCGGGTAGCATTTTACCCTGCGCCTTTGCGCGTGCCTGCATCAATTTGTGGTGTTCCATTCTGAAAGCTTCGCGCTCCTGCTCGGTCTTCAGCATGCGCATTCGGTTCTGGTATTCGCTTCGTTCCTGAAGCGTCATCATTTCCGATCCATAGATACGGTCTCGATCCTGAATTTGCGCCGAGTCAGTCATATTTATCCGTTCACGAGTCTGATCAGCGGCCTGCGCAGAAACAGCCAACGGCAAGAAAACGAATAGTGCGAACTTTGATAATTTCATGATCATATCTCCTGGTTGAAAAGGGAGCAGCCAAGACATCCAACCCATACGAATGGACTCGACACGCTCCTTTTCAACCTAGTACAAAATAACCAATACTTCGATCATGTTTTTAAATACACGGGCCGCGGGCCGAGCCGGCCACAGAAATACAGATTCACTGGCCCGGGTAAGCGCACCTACTGCGCTGGCTTGATTGCGGTGATTGTCATTGCACCATTGATTTTCTCAACATGGAATTTCACGGCATCGCCGACCTTGACGCCATTCAACAGCGTGGGTGAAACCACCCGAAAAACCATGGTCATGCCTGGCATATCCAGATTGGAAATCGGGCCGTGCTTGAGGGTGATTTTGTTATTTTCCGTGTCGATCTTGCGCACTACGCCATCGCTCATCGCACTGGCTGCAGCAGATGTTGGCGCGGCAGTTTGAGCATACAGCGGCGCGGTCAATGACAACGCAGCAATCAATACAATCAGTTTTTTCATGGTGAAACTCCTTCAGTTGAAAAAATACAGGCAGGCGGCAGACCGTTCGCGCAGAATCACGCAAATGTTTGCCGCCACAACGATCAGTTAATGCCCAGAATGGCCACTGGGTTTGCGAACGCTCACTTCGACATCGGTGGGCGTGCCCTTGGGTGAGGCGGATTTCGGCGCACGCACCGGCTCCGACAACGCTCCGGTGTACTCGAAGGCCACTGTACCAGCGGGTGCCTTGTACCAACCCGGATCGGAATAATCACCCGGCTTCTGGTCGCGTCGCACTTTCATCATGGTAAACATGCCGCCCATTTCCACCGAGCCATAGGGACCTTGCCCAGTCATCATCGGCAAGGTGTTGTCGGGCAGGGGCATTTCCATTTCGGCCATGTCAGCCATGCCGCGCTCACCCATCACCATGTAGTCGGGCACCAGTTTGTTGATTTTTTGCATGATCCCGGTGTGATCGACGCCTATCATGGTCGGCGTCGCGTGACCCATAGCGTTCATGGTGTGGTGGCTTTTGTGGCAATGAAATGCCCAGTCGCCTTCCTCGTCGGCCAGAAACTCGACCTGACGCATCTGGCCCACCGCAACGTCGGTGGTGACTTCTGGCCAGCGCGAACCTTTGGATGTGGGACCGCCATCGGTTCCGGTGACCTCGAACTCCACCCCGTGTAAATGAATCGGATGATTGGTCATAGTGAGATTGCCGACCCGGATGCGAACTTTGTCGTTTAAGCGTACGTTCAGGGTGTCGATCCCTGGGAACGCGCGGCTGTTAAACGTCCACAAGTTGAAATCGAGCATGGTGTTGACCATCGGCGTCGCGCTACCGGGGTCAATATCGTAAGCATTCAGCAAAAAACAGAAATCGCGGTCGACAGGATTTATCAGCGGATGCTTGCCCTTGGGATGCGTCACCCAGAAGCCCATCATACCCATCGCCATCTGCGTCATTTCGTCCGCGTGCGGGTGATACATGAACGTGCCGGGCCGACGTGCCACAAACTCATACACAAAAGTCTTGCCCGGTTTGATGGCTGGCTGGTTGAGACCGCCGACGCCGTCCATGCCGTTGGGCAGGCGCTGGCCGTGCCAGTGGATGGTGGTGTGCTCGGGTAGGCGGTTGGTGACGAAAATCCGCACTCGGTCGCCTTCCACCACTTCGATGGTCGGCCCGGGCGACTGGCCGTTATAGCCCCACAGGTGCGCCTTCATCCCGGGGGAAATTTCGCGCACCACGGGTTCAGCCACCAGATGAAACTCTTTCACACCCTCCTTCATCCGCCACGGCAGCGTCCAGCCGTTCAGCGTGACCACCGGGTTGTAGGGCCGCCCATTAGGCGGCATCAGAGGCGGCTGGGTATCGGGCTTGTCCATGCTGACGATCTCCGGCAGACCCGCCAGCGCAGCCGGTGTCAAAGTGGCTGCAGCGACCGCGCCAGTCAATTTGAAAAAATCGCGTCGTGAAGTCATGAGTAATCCTTTCAATGTCCGCCCGCTGCTTCGGCAGAGACGGAGGAAGCTGAGGGGGCGGCCATCATGCCGGGAGTGCCGACCAGTGCCATCTGAAGATCGGATTCGGCCAGCCAGTAATCACGCTGCGCCTCGATGGCGGCGTTGACCGACACAATCTGCGAACGCGCATCGGCCAGCAATTCGAATACACCGATCAGCATGCCGTTGTAGCGCAACACGTTCTCCTCGGAGATACGCTTTTTGAGCGGCACGATTTCATCGCGCAGATGTTTGGCGATGGCGTACTGACCTTGCTGCATGGCATAGGCTACGCGCACTTCCGAGCGCGCATTAACCGCGACCTCCCGTGCACGTTCGAGCGCTTGCCGATAGCGCGACTCCGCAGCGACCACACGACTCTGGCCCCAGTCAAACAGCGGAAGTTCGAACGTGATTTCATAACCGCGCTGCTGCGGTTCAGTATTGGAACTGTTATTGATGATGCCCAATTCCAGCACATTGATCAGCCGCGCACTCCGCGTGAGGCCCAGGTTTTTAGCCAATGCCTCGGTTTGCAACTTTGTCATCTGCAAGTCCAGCCGCGTGTCCATTGCCTGCTGTTCCACATTGGGCAGCGCGGGCAAAGATTGGGGCAAGCCAGGCAGCCGAGCGGGTAATTTCAGCTGGTCTGCGCTGTTCAAACCCATCAACCGGACCAGACGCTCACGCGCCTGCACTTTTGCCCCTTCTGCACGTGCCACAGCCAGTGCGGCATCCGCATAAAACGAATGCTCACGCGCCTGCCGCAGTTTGCTCCAATTGCCCACTTTCGCCATGCGACTGGCAAGATCGGCACCCGCTTCGGCCGCTTCCATTGCCTGCTGCTGATACTGAGCTGATTGATTGGCGGTGACTGCTATGATCCAGGCCTTGCGCGTATCCGCCGCCAGTCGCAGCACATTCAACACCAGCCCACTCCGCGTTTGTTCAAACAGCCGTTGTTCGATTTCGGTCCGCATCGGCATCGTCAGCAGGCGTGCAAGATTGAGGTGCAGGCTGCGCTCCCACTCCACCTCTTCGCCACGGGTGAGTCGTCCGATGGAAAAACCCGGGTTGGGCAAACGCTGGGCCGACACCAAATCGGCCTCGGCGATGCCCAGCATGTTGAATGCCGCCTGCAGGCCCGGATTGTTTAGCAATGCAATCTGCACTGCTGCTTCATCTGTCAGCGGTTGTTCCAACATTGTGTCGACGCGGGCCTGCGTTTGTGCCCGCGTGGCATCGTCGCGTGACCACACCACCTCTTTCTGAATACGCGACTGGGTAGCAGATTGGACTGCATCGAACCCGCCATCCTTTGAAAAACTGGCGCAGCCGCCCAGCAATGCCGCGGACATCAATGCCAGCACGAGTGTGCGTGGCGTATAGGGATTGGTTTTCATGGTTAGCCTCTCATTGTCCATGCTGGCTATGGCTATTCGATTCTGCAGCGCCATCCCCTGGTTGGGCGTCACGCAAATAGGTGAGCCAGCCCCCTATTTCTCCGACACGGTTATTGGACTCGGTCCAATCACTGACGGGCTCATCGCGCCATTTCTGATACAGGCCAAACGGCGAGGCAGCTGCCATTCCCGTTTCTTTCGGCATGGCTTGTGTGGCCATGGGCAGGGTTTCGGCGGCATGCGCCAAGGGCACAGCCAGCATTGCGGTCACAACTAACGGTGCCGCCCACCGAGGCAATTGGACGCGGACAGGTAACGTCACTGGACGGAAAAATGAATTCAACATAGTGAACCTCGCAAATACAGCGGCAGTGTGCCGCAAACAGAATCGGGTA
>JAAFGW010000120.1 GCA_010365175.1 Sulfuriferula multivorans
CCTTTCCTCTATTTTCAATTCTGAAGCTGCGATGTTGAACAAGTACCCCTCTGCAAATAGTTCGCGGGCACCGTCACGCCATGCCGCGTTAGCGGCCCTGACATTGCTGATCGTCATGGCTATCGGCGCATGGCAAATGGTGGCTGCCGCCCTAAGCCCAGCCGGACTGGATTTTCCTCGCAACTGGACGGATTTTCGGGAAGGACGAACCACCGGAACCCTCGAAAAGCAGCTTGACCACAAGCTCCCGGCGCGCCAGACGCTTATCGCCATCGCCAACAGCGTGCGGTACATCGTGACTGGCGGCGGCGGCGAGCAAGTGCGAACCGGCAAGGAGGGCTGGTTGTTTCTCACCGACGAGTTACGGTTTGACGCCGGTGGAAGCGCTCATCTGAGCGCACGCGTCGCGCTATTTGAAGCCGCTGCACGCCAGCTTGATCGACAAGGCGTGAAATTGGTCGTCGCCCTGGTCCCTGATAAGGCACGCCTGTACTCAAGCAAACTGGCGAATGGGCGCTACCCTGAATACAACCGGTTGCGCTATCAGGATACGTTGGCGGCTTTGCGGATGCACGACGTGACTGTCGCCGATTTACTAACACCCTTAACCCTTGGTGCAGTCCAGGGCGATGTGTACTACCGCAGCGATACACATTGGAACCAAACGGGCGCTCAAATTGCCGCAGACGCGGTCGCACTCACTGTCAGGCGGCTTGGGGTTGATCTGGAAAGAACATCATTCAACAGCGTGACCGCTGGAGCCCCGGCAGAGCGACCGGGCGACCTGATCCGTCTGATGGGCCTTGACGACACCCCGAATGCGCTACGTCCACGTCCGGATCTGGAAACCCCGGTTGTCACACGCCAGAGCAGTGTTGACAGCACTAGCGGACTGTTTGGCGACTCAGTCGTACCGGTTGTTCTGACGGGAACTTCCTACTCATTGCGCGGAAATTTCCACGGTTTTCTGCAGCAGGCACTCGCCGCTAAAGTTCTGAACGTCGCCAAGGATGGCGGTGGTTTGTTGCAAGCGACGACCGAATACTTGACAGACGAATCGTTTCGCTCCGCCAGGCCCACAGTATTGGTATGGGAGGTCCCCGAGCGCTTTATGTTCACCAAGCTGGCTGGAGAGCCGAATTGGCTTGCAAAGGTGGCTTTGCGCCCCTGACATCGACTCCCGCCAGAAGGTGAATAACGCCGAACAAGTTCCCAGCGCTGACCCTGTCCTTATTTGAGAATGTCCTCCGGCTGGCGGCAAACTTGCAGCCCTTGGATGACGAAGCTATTGTTCTTTCCAGGAAAGATTCGTAGCTTGGTGAATCCGCTGCCATTTGACGGCAGCGGCGTTTTGAAGGCGTGCGCGGCATCATCGCCGGCAACATCCATCGTGAATCGCCGGGTCGTCACGCCCGGACCAGACCCTTCAAGAATCATACTTTTGGATCCGTCCGTGACGACCCGTGCAGCCAGGTAGTCCAGCTGCCCGATCGGCTTGTCAAAGCGGATGTCGATGAATTCCTTGTCGCTCGTCGGCCCAGTGGAAACACTGTCGCGCTTCGCGTTAACAACGCTTGCACCGAGCCCAACAGGCAGAACCGTAGCGGTCGCCGCGGATACTTTGCAGCTCGTTTGTACCCAGGCTGAGGCGCGTAACAACCACTCGGTATTATTGCTGACGTAGCGGGCATCTCGAAACCTGAAGTCGGGCGGCGCGCGCATGTCACGCTCTGGCATCTCCCATATCAACATCCTGGGGGCTTTTGTCTGAAAAGCATCGTCACGCAGATAGCTTTCCATTCCAACCCATGAACCTTGATCAGCACCAATGCCGATGGCGAGAATATCGCGTTGCAGCACATAGCGCAGGGCATCCGCAAAGCCGGTCCAGTCGCGCGAGTAGCTGCTGCCGACCAAGGTGAGTCCGAGCGGTGCACGATTGCCCAGCAGGTCCTCCTTCGGCGGCCGTGCACGAATCACACTGACAGGGGCAATTTGCTCAGGCGCAAAGGTCAATGAATTGGGTGGCAATTGTTCGACCAGGTCCCGCCCTTGGGACGGGCGCTTGCGCGTGCCGACGACAATCTCGAATGATTCTTCAGGCGTCGCCTCAAGTGCCGCTTTCAGCTTTGGATTGGTGTTAATTCCAGCCTTGATGGTTTTGGCCGCCAGCATCGCACCCGTTTGCGTCCAGTGCGTGTCCAGTCGGAAGAACAAGGGGGTGTCACTGTTGCGCTTGGGGGTGTTCAAGAAGGCTGTGTTGAGATCGATAACACTGACCTGCGCCGCCTGCAGCAGTTGGCTCATGCGTGCATAGTTGCCCCGCATATAGTCATTGACTTTGATACTGTCCGGCAGATGCTCTGCATAAATACGCATCTTCAATGGCACCATAACCACCGCCATGCTGACACCGTTGGCGGAAAGAACCTTATTAAAACGCTGGATTAGCCCGAGCGACGCATCGGTCGCCGCTTCATCGGGGGTATCCGACAACTCGTACCGATAGAAGAGCCATCCACTTTTACCGACAATGCCCGGCGCCGGCTCTTGCGCCTGCACGACCGGCATGCCGAGCGACCCGGCGCACAATACCCCAAGTAACCATCGCTTGGTTTTGCCTATCTTCATCATTGATCCTTTTCGTTGAAGAGCTATCAATTCGTGTCTCTCGGGCGTCAAACAAAACGGTCATATATCGACGTGCCCGGCTGCGAACCATCAATAACTATTTCAGTAACGTGGCAAAAAACGCGTCAACCACGCTTTGCTGCAACTGACACAGCAGACATCCCCAAATTTGTAGCCAGTGGTAATCGCAATTTGTGCCCCGGTATTTCCCAATTACCAACTTCGGCTCATTGGTCTTGAGAGCATCATCGCGCAAATGTTCCTTCATAAAAACCCAGGGCCCTTTGTCCGCCGGAATCGAATGTCAAGAAGATCGGGCTGCAATGTGCACCACAAGCCTACCCGGATAACCCGTATTTTTTTGGAGTAACTGATGCCAATCACTGTCACGTCAACATTTTCAGGAGCATTCAACTAACCTGCTTGCGAGACTTCGCTCTTGCAACTTTAGGCACCAACGCTTGTTCTGCGGCACAACCGGGGGCGCCTTTGGGCCATCGCTTGACCAAATCCCTAGTTCTTTGATTTGTCTTTTGCTCGGACCAGGTGACGGAGCACTTCTCGTCCGACATCGCTGAAAGTGCGGCCTTCAACGCCGGAATGTTGTCGATTTCCGCTCTCTCTGTTGCGGCAGCAAGCAGTGCACCGGCAGGCGCCCAGTGCACATAACGAGACAGGAACAAAGGCGTGTCGCTAAAGCGCGCCGGGCTATTCGCTGCACAAAATGCTCAGGATTACTCGGAACTATCACTGTTCATGGCCGACCTTCCGTCAGGCTGTCATCCAGGATGGTCGTCAATTACGGAAAGCGCGCGGACGCGATCTGTACCGCGAGAATATAGAACCCACATTGCACCAAGCATTGCTCAGACTGGGCAAGCCCGACACATCAAAACGAACGTTGGAAATTGGCACTGAAGATCATTTCATATCATCCATAATAAGCGCTATAGGAATTTTCTAATCGAGCACCTGGGGGACGGTGCTGCCGGAATTACCCAATATTATTGCCTTTTGCTACGGCAAGTTTCCTATCTTCTGTCATTCGAGATACCTAAGGTCCACGCCCCACCCATGCGCAATTGTTCCGTTTTATTGTCCAGTTTGCTGGGGCTTGGACTTTCTGTGTTCCTGTACGGTTGCGCCGGGTCCAGCCCGACATCCTCTGCGACCGGTGGTACGCGCTCTCCTCATGGCGAAGCAGCGGCAGCCATCAGCATTGTTCCTCCAGGCACGTATGCCCGGCGGACTCAGGACGAGGTCAAACTGACCACTGCAAAAAATGGCAACGAAGCCACCAGCAAGTCGCCCAATGGATCGGCGGCACTCAGGGCAACGGAACCTGCACTTCCTACCGGCCCGGTAGCATGGTTGTACGCATCCGCGCCGACGAAGACTTATTTGATCAAAACTGGTGTTGATGCCAGCGTCAATGTCCGGGTCTGGGAAACTTTTTTGCGCAAGTACCAAATTCCATATTTTCGCGTAGGGTCGGTCGAGGCGCTGGAAAAAATGCAGTCCGGAGTGCTAATTTTGCCCAGCACGGTGGTACTTGGAGAGCGCGAAAAGTCGGCCATTGTCAATTTTCGAGGACGTGGCGGCTCGGTATTGTCAACTTGGCTCACCGGTGTGCGTAACGAGACAGGCGAATGGAGCGGCTTTGACTTCATGGAAAGAACCCTGGACGTCCGTGTTGTAGGTAACACCGAAGATGCCGAAGACGACAACTTCATCATTGTCCACGGCGACAACCCCGTTAGCCACCACCTAGCAGCGGGAACGCGGGTTTGGACAGAGCGCGTCAAGGACATGCTGCCCCTACGTTTAGTAGGAAAACACTACGCAGCCCAGATCATGGACTGGTCGCGGACTTTTTCATCGAAAAAGAAAACGGGAGTCATCACCTTTGACGAACGCCCTGAAGCCTCTGGAAAAAGCTCACGCTCCGTCGTTTTGGGATACCCGGAACAGGTATGGCTCTCCGCAGATCCCAAATTGATCGAGGCCATGGCATACAACGCCGTGCTGTGGCTACTTCGCCAGCCGGAGGCTTACGTCGCTGCCTGGCCCCACCCTTACCACGGCGGTTTTGTGTTGGCGGTGGAAGCCGCCGAAGAAGTAGCGGAAGTGGACTTGGATTTTGCCAAGAAGTTGGAAGAATCCGGCGCCAAGGGGACCTACTATGTACTTGGCGAAAACATCAGCAAGTCGGCCGCCGTGGTCAAAAAATTGCAGGCCAGAGGACATGAAATTGGCTACTTTGGTGACAAGTTCGAAGGCTTCAAAAACCAATCCGCTACCAAGCAAGCCACGCGTTTGGCCACCATGCGCAAACTGATCGCAGACGCTGGCGTGGTTCTGCCGGCCAATGCCAGCTTCGACGCCCCGATGGACTCGTACGACCAAACGACGGCACAGCTACTGGTCGACGGCAGTTTCGGCAGTTACATCGCATTCATGGACGACACTGAAGCGCGGCTGCCGATCTTTGCCAAGCAGTCAGGCGATCACCGCCGCCCTACTGTGGTTCTGCCGAGGACCCAAGCGGGCCCAGAGGAATCTATTGAAGAGGGAGACCCCGAGGTAGGCCTGCAGAACTTCTTTGATGAGCTTACTTTGTCCGGGCAAATGGGAGCTCTCTCGATCATTCGAATTCCGGCACAAAGCCTGCTCACAGAAAAACAGCGCGGCGAGGTCGTCAGTTACCTAAAGTCTCATCGCGAGAGTCTTTGGCTATCTACGTCCAGTAAAGTCGCACAGTGGTGGAGAGATCGCTCACGCGTTTCTGCGCGCATTGAACCCGACCCAAAGGCACCCTTATTGATAGTCACCGTGCTTGCAGAATCATCCCCTAAAGAATTGGTGGCAATCCAGGTTAACCTTCCCTACATTGGCGCACGGTTGCGGCTGGAGTCTCCTCAGGCCCACAAGCCGTCGCCGACTGTTGGGAAAGTTGACGCATGGCGCTCTGCCGTGCTGCTCGATGAGTTGGCTCCAGGTGAATACCGCTGGTATTTGCATTTCGATCCGCCAGCAACATCTGAAAAGTGATGTCGCCACATCACGCTCACAGGAATCAGAGGAACGCATGACCCCGTTTACCGCAACAATCATCGCTAATGGCCGCGCCGCATGGACAGGGCTATTCCTGTCGACTTTGTTCTGCTGTACCAGCGCAGTGGCCCAGGGGAGTGGACGCCTATATGATCCGGAACCGCCAATGGACTCAGGTTATCTTCGCATCATCGTCGCGCATCCAGGCGGACCCGTGGATATCGCGGTGGACGGCCAGTCACGCGTTCAAAAGCTAGCCGCCCAGCAACCAAGCGACTACCTCGTAATTGGTGAAGGTTTGCACACAATCACGCTGAACACACGAGCCAAGGGCGCCGCACCGATTAGCAAGGCGTTCACAATGGAACGCGGCAAGGCTGTAACTCTAGCCTTCACATCGCTGCACGCCGACGCGTCGCCCTTTATGTTTGAAGACAAAGGTAATACCAACAAGCTCAAAGCCATACTAACGGCCTATAACCTGAGCGCAAAAGCGGGCGCCATCGATGTCATAGCAGCCAGTGGAAAAACCAAAGTATTTGGCGGACTGGCGTATGGCACATCAGCTTCTCTTCAGGTCAACCCTATCACGGTTGACCTAATGGCCTCACCTAACGACGGAAAATCTGCTGACGCAAAATTCCGTGTGGAAATGACCCAAGGAGGAACGTACAGTATTCTTTTGCTGCCCGGTGATGCTGGGAAATTAACAGCCAGGGTGATCCAAAACAAAACCGAACGGTATGCCGGTAGCAACCAATAAAAGGAGATATTTGTGTTGATTTTAAGACTTACAAAACGTGTGGGGGCCACGCTCGCATTTGCCGTAATCGGTGTATCTGGCGTGCATGCCGCCGACCAGGTTCCGGTATTGCTTGGTAAAAATGACTGGCTATTTACGCCCTATGAATTTGCCAATCCCACGGATGCGGCGAGCACCCAAGCCTCCATTCAAGCATTTGAACGGATTAACAAACTCTTCGAACGCAAGGGCATCGCGCTGGCGCTGGTCATTGTTCCATCCAAGATACGCATTCATGCTGATCAGCTTCCGGATGACAAACCACTAGATGCATACACCAACGAAAAATATGAGAAAACTGCCAAATTGCTTCAAGACGCCGGCCTGAATGTTGTCAACCTCAACCAGGCTTTTCTAAAGAGTCCAAACCGCACCAGTGACACGCCAATATTTTTGCGGCTGGACACCCATTGGTCACCCACCGGAGCGCTATTAGCCGCCGAAACCATTAGATCTATGATCGACAGCACACCGAGCTTAAAGGCAGCTTGGGCGAGCACTCCAGAGGTCCGCTACACCCTAGAACCCGCCGCCAAGAAAAGCAACACCCGCGCGCGAGATTTGGTTCGTTATCTCCCTAAGGACGCACAAACGTACACACCTGAGCGTATTCTCTGGAACACCGTTACCCGGGCCAGTGCGTCCAAGGCTGGCCTACAGGGCCCTGATGAGAATGTCGGCATCACCGTCATCGGCAGCAGCTACACTAACAAGAATACCGGTTATCCGGATAGCATTCGGTACACGTTGCAACGCGATCTTCTGGATATCTCTCTTCCTGTGGACCAAGGGCCATGGTACGGCATGGAGGCGTATCTTAAAGACGAAGCGTTCAAGACCAACAAGCCCAAACTCATCATTTGGGAAGTTCCAGAACGCGAGTTGCGCTCTCCTCCCAGTGCCAAGTACAGGGATGCCCGCTATGTCATTGACAATGACGAATGGTACGCACACGTTTCAGCACTATTGAAGTAGATTTCGTACCAAGCCACCCATTTTCCGAAAGGGAACCTCCACGACTTCATTGCGCTGCTTTGATTTCCTTGCAGTGATCTGGCTGGTGGCGGCTGTATCGTCAGTTGCCAATCCGTCAGCACCGGCAATTTATCTGCACGAGAGGGCAGCCAAAACTCAATACCTGAAATCCATTGAGGAGCACTGCGATGTCACACTCGCTCGTTGACGCAACGATCTCAAGAAGTTTGGCAATTAGACGAAGGCAATTTACCGGCCTCAACGGCTTGCATAGCTAGTCTCACTGTGTCATAAATTAATTTCTCACTGATCCAGTTGCAGTGAGAGCAACGACCCAGTCCTATTACACGTGCTACGCGCAGGCGTAGTGTCGTGATCGAGTCTTCCACGTGGTGCTGCGCACGAGGGGCGGCCCAGAGCGAACTCTTCGGTTATGTCAATCGACATATTCCAGTCAAAATGTGGTTTAAAGCAGTAATATACTGTCTGTCAAAGTATGCCCAGAGACCGCGTCGGGCCGTGCCATCGCCAATGACCGCGCGATGGAGACCAAACGCCACCTCACGGTGATCCGCCTGGATCCACTGGTGGATCGGCACAATGCGCGGGCTTGCGGCTGGCGAACCAGCTGACCTGAAGGTCAAAGAAAACTTATGCTCGCTTGCGTCGTTCCGGAAGGCAACGTATCAAAAACGAGCGCGGAACGGTACGCGTCTATCGGCTTGATTCGCACCGCGGTGCCGTCTGGCATGGTCGCAACATGTACGGGCGCATTTTTTTCGGGCAATGTCACAAATACGGTAAAGCCCCGCACTGCCGCAGTAGTTTGCAGTGAGACCTGCAGTGTCTTCC